>JACCZT010000024.1 GCA_013695785.1 Nocardioidaceae bacterium
TAATGCTGGTCGTCGATGCCAACGTGCGCGATGCCCAGCTCGTCGAGCCGGGAGGCCCATTGCTCGAGTTCGGCGCGTGTCGCGCAGCTGAAGGCGAGGTGGTCGAGGCCGACGCTGAACTCGTCGAAGGACGCTCCGCCGCCGGCCCGATGGGTGTGGATGCCGAAGAGCTGGACGCCCAAACGGAGTGGTGGTAGGAGCCCTTGCCCTCGTCCTCGTCAAGGACGGGATTGGAACCGATCAAGGCGGTGTATCACTGATTGCTACGGGCGAGGTCGCTGACGGTGACTGCGGCGTGCGAGATCGAAGGGAAGTCGGGCATGACGAGACTTCCGGGTCGACGGCATTGTCCACACTGAGTCTTGCGGGCGAATCCTGACGCCGCACCACCCGATCAGTCAGGTGGCACGCCTGCCCGCTTAGCTTAGGAATTGGCCGACGGATTAGGTGACGGTTCGTCAGGTGCTGGTCGGGTGCAGCTCGATGTGGATCGGGAGGTCGGGCTCGTCGAGGGCCTGGCGGGCGTGGGCGATGACGCCTTGCTCGAGCCGGCTGCGTACGGCGTTGAGGTCCGCGTACTCGGCCACGTCGAGGGCTAGGACCAGTGTCCGGCCGGACCGGTCGCGGACATGTGCGGAGGCGTCCTCGACGCCGGGGTAGGTCTTTGCCTCGGCGGCGACGGCGTCGCTGAGGGCGCCGGCGGTCAAGGTGGTGGTCCCCTCGCGGTCATTCTGGGTGAGGTCAAGGTGCCCGACTCGGTCGGCGGCGAACTGGGCGAGCAGCCACCGCAGGGCGAGCAGCACGATCACCAGGCTTCCCGCGGCGATCACCCACCAGAACCAGGGGGAGTCGTTGGCGGCGGTCAGTGACTCGGTAGACAGGACGGGGTCGTGTTTGTCGGGCAGGGCCAGCCCAGTCAGGCGCGCCCCGAACCCGATGATCAGTCCCACGGTGGAGGTGATCAGCAGCAGCAGGGCGAGGAGCACCAGGACGGTGCGGTTGGTGGTGTTTACTCGGGTGCTCATCGCTTTTTTCCCTTCACCTTGACGCGAGGCCGCAGGCCGTCCAGCCCGAGGTCGGCGAGCCTGGCGGTGATCGCCGCCGACGTCTGCTGCTGGATGTCACCGGTTGAACGTGCATCGGTCTTGGCCCTGACGGTGGCTTTGCTCCGTCCGATCGACGCGGACGCTGACCGCACCCCGTTGGTCCGGCGGGCAGCAGCGACGACGGCGTGCTCTGCGCCGCGTCGGACCACGTCGAACTGCACCCCGGGGGCCTCCGAGGCCACCGGGAGCAGCCGGGGGCGTCCCCTCCGCAGTCCCGCGAGGAGCAGGAGCAACCCCGCCAGGAGCATTCCAGCCAGGATGAGCCGAACCAGGGTGGCGTCCCAGGTCTGACGGGTCACCCAATTGCCCCACTGTTGGCGTGGAATGAACCAGAACGGTCGACCTAACCGGCCCAGCACGATCTCTGCTATCGCCAGCAGCCCGCCTAGGACCAGCGCCAACGCCACCAGGGCCGCCAACAGCCTGTTGATCGTGTTGGTCGGGGTCATTCCACCCTCCTGGTTTTCTTTTCCGGCACGTGCAGCGACACGACGTCGATGTCGACGTGGTCGACCCGCACTGCGGTGATCGTCTGGACTTGCTCACGTACCGTCTGCCGGACCTGAGTGGCCACCTGCTGCACCGACTCCGGCCACCTGACTGCGATGGTCGCCTCGATGGTGGCGGTGTCCCCTTGGACTCGGGCATCGACGTGGGCGGCGTCTTCGGGCCGGGCGTTCCCGACGTTGACACCGAGCACCCGTCGGGGGGCGGCGGTCGCGTGGCTCACCAGGGTCACCGCGTAGCCGGCGACTCGCTCGACGACCCGATCGGAGACCGTGAGGCTGCCTCGGTCCTGGGCGGCCGGCCGATCCGGCGACGCGAGGGCATCATCACCGTGACCCTGTGGCGATGACGTCTCGCCGGCCTGAGTGCTCACCGGCCCGCGCCGCTGCCGCCACCGAGGTAGTGGGTCAGGTCGAGCTGGCCAGCGGCGACCTTGCCGATCACAAACCCGATCAGCCCGAGCACGGCGGTACCGACGAACGCGTCGAACCCGCCGATCACCCAGGCGAGGCCAAGCAGGAGCCCGGCGAACATGCCGATAGCGGTGTGGGGCACTGGAACCTCCGAGGAGACGTGCACCTGACTGCGGATGCATACAGGTGCTATTGCGGCGTTACTAAAAGATGGACGCGACTGGATGAACTCCCCTCCCCAGCCTTTCTTACAGCCTGCGAGCCGAAGAGGGAGTGCGCCGCTGCGTCAACCCGGAGGTTGACGCAGCCGTGCCACATCAGCGTGGTGCCGAGGCCGGTGCAGCCTCGTTGGCCGGCGCCTGTACGTCGGCGATGTGCACGTCGACCGGCCTCCCCCGCGCCGCGACAGCGAGGGCGACGCGGATCCGGTCCGCCACCACCGAGGCGGGAATGCCGAAAGCTACGGTGATGGCGACCTCGACGCGCTCAGCGGACGCCCGGACGCCCAGCACACGGCGGCCGGGCAGATACGTGGTCGGCTGCAGCAGTCCACCACCCCCCAGGGTCACCACACCAAGGACCCCTTGGACTGTCGCAGCGAGCAGATCCGCCTCGGTCCCAGGGGCGTCCGGCATGCGGGTGACAACGATCGAGCTCATCGCACCCGGGGGGGGTCGGCCGAAGTGTCGTCCTCGTCGTCGTCGCTGGGAAGGTGGATGTCGTTCACGGAAATGTTCACCTCGGTGACGTCGAGCCCGGTCATGCCCTCCACGCTCGCGATCACGTTGCGGCGCACAGCGGTGGCGACGTCGGCAATGGACACGCCGTACTCGGTGACCAGATCGAGGTCGATCGCGGCCTGCCGCTCCCCGACCTCGACCGAAACACCACGGCCCGCGGACTGCGAGGACCCCGGGATGCGGTCTCGGACCGCGCCGAGGGCTCGGGCGGCGCCGCCACCGAGGGCGTACACGCCGGCCACGTCACTCGCAGACATGCTCGCGATCTTCTGCACGACAGCATCAGCGATCGTGGTGTTGCCCTCCGGGCTCTGCAACGCAGAAGGCACCGCGAGACCCGAGGATGCGGCCGAGGACGAGGACTCTTGAGAACCGGACGTAGGCACAGATTTTCCCTCTGTTGACGTAGTAGAAGTACGCTGCTTGGCGCGGGCACGTCAGACATCCCGGCGGCACGCGGTAGATGCGTACACCCCTTAGAGACAACTTGGCGGACAGGGTTACAGCCAGCATGGAAAGACTTCCGCAGCCAGCACGCGGCAGCGACCGGCCAGCCTCCAGACCCGGCCTCCGCGCGCCGTCCCATGTCCTGGTCAGCTTGGCCCGTGGTGGCGATGAGCCCGCCTTTGAAGAACTCATGCGTTTCCATCAAGACCGCGCCTACCTGATCGCGCTGCGGCTGACCGGGAACCCCCACGACGCCCAAGACGCCGTGCAAGAGGCCTTCCTCAATGCCTGGCGCGGGCTACCTCGCTTCCGAGACGAGGCCGACTTCGGTACCTGGCTCACCAGAATCGTGATCAACAGTTGCCACCACCAGCGTCGCAGACAACGACCCACCGAAACCTTCGACGACACCACCCCGGTCAGCGCCACCCCGGCCACCGATCTCATCGTGGAAGGCCAACAACGCCATCGGGCTGCGCAACAGGCCATCAGCGAACTATCCTTAGACCAGCGATCAGCCTTCGTGCTCCACATCTTCGCCGGCCACACGCACGCCGAAGTAGGTCGCATCCTCGGAATCAGCGAGAGCGCAGCAAAAGTCCGCACCCATCGCGCCCGACGTGCCATCGCCGCCACTATGCACGAGTGGGAGGAATCGTGACCGAGGACAACCTCCCCTGCGGCGTTCCCTTCGACGAGATCCTCGACCAGGTCACCGACCACCGACCACCCCGCGACCCGCGCCACCAAGCCACCTGCCCGACCTGCCGCGCCACACTCGCCGAGCTCGGCGACGTCTGGTCCTTGATAGACGAACTCGCCGCCCAACCAGTCCAAGCGCCCACCCACCTACTGCACGCCGTCATGGACAGAATCCGCGAGCTGTCTGCCCAACCCTGGTACGCCGTCCTCACCACCCCCCAAGGTGACACCAAAATCGCCGCACGGGTCGTAGGCGCCCTGGCCCGACTGGCCGCAGAAGACGTGCCCGAGGTCAGCCTCGCGCTCGGAGGCGGCCACCACAGCAAAGACCAAAGCCTCGCCGAGGTGGCTGGGCCGTCCGGCGAAGCAGCAACAGACGTCGGCGTCTCCGGCACCCACGTCGTCGTCGACATCGACGTCATCGCCGATTTAGGCGCGCACCTCCCGCACCTAGCCGACCAGGTCCGCGCACGAATCCACCAAGACATTGCCAGCTACACCGGCCTGACCGTCGCCGAGGTCAACGTCAACATTGTGGATGTCCACACCACCGAACGAATCGACTGACACGCCAGACAGAGCATGTGCTTGGCCTACGACTCTGACTCGATCAGCCCGATCCGGTTGATCAGGCCCATCAGGGCTTCCTCAAATTCAACCCGCGTAGTGATCTTGGGGCAACGCGTTGCTGAGCCGGTGAATGGTCGGGAAACTCATCTGCTTTTCGTTGCGGACTTCTCCGCTCTCGAACACATCGAGCAGTCCCATGACGTCGGAACCGATCGAGGTGACTTCCATCAGCAGGTGTCAGAGTAGAAAGTTCGTGAAGTCACGGTAGGCGACCACCGCTGCCTGGTCGCTGAAACGGCTTGCGGTGAGCGCTCGGCTGAGCACCGATAGGACGGCGGTCGTCCCGCAAGGGATCGGCGGCCGGTCACCGGCCGACGCCGGGTGGTCAACCGTGGTTGACAGGTCTGCTCTGTCAACCTAAACTGACAGTTGTGAGTGATACGACGCAACTGGCCGCCGATGCGAGTAGCCAGGACCCCGCCGTCGGGCTGCGAGCAGTGCGAGCGTTGAGGGTACTCATCGAGCGCCTGGAAGCGCTGCAGGTCGACAACGCCCGCGACCAGAACTGGTCCTGGCAGGAGATCGCCGTCTGCCTGGGCGTGACCCGACAGGCGGTTCACAAGAAGTACGCGGGCGGTCGGGGTCTC
>JACCZT010000042.1 GCA_013695785.1 Nocardioidaceae bacterium
ACGACCTGTGCGGAGTACGCCAGACCTGCTCCGAAGGCGATCAGCAGGGCGACGTCGCCGCTGCGCGCGGTTCCGTCGACGAGCATGCGTTCCATGGCAAGCGGTATCGACGCGGCCGAGGTGTTGCCCTGCTCGACGATGTCCCGGGCGATCGCCACGGTGGCTGGAAGCTTCAGAGCGCGGGCCATGGCGTCGGTGATCCGGTTGTTGGCCTGATGGGGGATGAACGCGTCCAGGTCCGCGGCAGTGATCCCGGCCCGGTCGAGAGCCTCTTGAGCCACCTTCGCCATCTCGTACGACGCCCAGCGAAATACTGCGTTGCCCTCCATCCGCAGCGTCGGCGAGACGCGTTCCTCCGAGGCGAACACCGCGTCCCAGTGCTGGTCCATCCGGATGAAGTCGGCCCTGGCACCGTCCGAGCCCCAGACGGTGGGGCCGATGGCTGGCGTCTCGGACGGGCTGATCACGACGGCTCCGGCACCATCGGCGAAGATGAAGGCCGTCCCACGGTCACGCGGGTCGGTGATGGCCGAGAGCCGTTCGACCCCGATGACCAGGACGTGCTCGGCCGTGCCGAGCCGGACCATGTCCGAGCCGAGGGCGACCCCGTGGCAAAAACCCGCGCACGCCGCTGAGATGTCGAATGCCGCTGCGGGCGTCGATCCGAGCTCGTCGGTGACGATCGTGGCGACGGCGGGCGTCTGTGACAGGTGCGAGACGGTGGCGACGATGACGCAGCCGATGTCCGAGGCGGTGATGCCGGCCGACTTGATCGCCTGCTCGGCGGCGGCGACGGACATCATCTGCACCGTCTCGTCTGGCCCGGAGATGCGCCGGGACACGATGCCCGAACGGGTGCGGATCCACTCGTCGCTGGAGTCGATCGCCTCGACGATCTCTGAGTTGGGGACGACCCGGCGTGGACGGTAGGCCCCGACGCCCGACATGCGGCTGTGCCGGGCGACATCGGTGACGGCCAGCTGCGTCATTCGGTTCCCTCCGGATGCAGACGGACGAGCGGCATGCCCGGCGCGACGAGGTCACCGTCCTCGACGAGCTGCTCGACCACGGTTCCTCCGTGTGGCGCCACCACCGGGATCTGGTCCCGAAGGCTGTGCACCGAACCGATTGTCTCACTGCTGCGAAGCGGCGACCCGACGGAGATGCCGTCGGCGGCATGGAAGGTGCCCTTCGCCGGCGAGACCACGAGTCGCCACGTGGGCGAGCTGTCGAGGTCGCCGGAGCCGTCGGCGTGCTTGCGTACGAATGCCCAGGCGTCCTCGAGCTGGTCCGGTGTCTTCAGGGCCAAGGTCTCCACACCCTTGAGCGCACGCTTGGCGATCCCGGTGAGGGTCCCGGCCGGCGGCATCTCCAAGATGCCCGTGACGCCCAGGTCGCTCATGGTCTGCATGCACAGGTCCCACCGCACCGGCGTGGAGACCTGGGTGACGAGGCGGCGAAGGACGTCGGTGCCGTCGTGGATCACGTGACCGTCTCGGTTGGAGATCAGACGCGAGCGAGGGTCATGGGTGGAGACCGAGATCGCGAGCCGGCTCAAGCTCGCGACTGCCGGTTTCATGTGCGTGGTGTGGAAGGCTCCCGCCACGCTCAGGGGCACCAGGCGTGCCTTCGCGGGAGGGTCGTCGGCGAAGGACTGAAGCTGCTCAACGGTGCCGGCGGCGACGATCTGGCCGGGGCCGTTGTCATTGGCGGCAGTCAGACCGTGCTTGACCAGTGCCGCGAGCACCTCCTCCCGGTCGCCGCCCAGCACCGCAGTCATCGAGGTGGGACGTTCCGCAGAAGCGGCGGCCATGGCCTTGCCACGCTCCCGCACGAGAACCATCGCCTGCTCGGCGCTGACCACGCCGAGGCCGGCGGCGGCGGTGATCTCTCCGACGCTGTGGCCGGCGGCAGCGCCGACCGCAGCGAAGGCGTCGGAGGGGTGCGGGAACAGGGAGAGTGCTGCGACGAGCCCCGTACCCACCAGCAGCGGCTGGGCGATGGCGGTGTCGCGGATGGTCTCGGCGTCTGCCTCGGTCCCGTAGTGGGCAAGGTCCAGTCCGGCAACGGTTCCCAACCAGTCGAGCCGGGCGGCGAACGAGGGGTCCTCGAGCCACGGGGTGAGGAAGCCGGGGGTCTGAGAGCCTTGTCCGGGCGCGACGATCACAAGCACATCCCCAGGGTGCCCGTTCTGGCGGCCGGCCATCGCCACCGGGCCAACGAAATAGTTCCGACGGTTTTGTTTGGTTCCTACAACTCGATCGGTGGAGATGCCGCCACGGTGATGGGGGCGACCCCCGGGGCGAGCAACCGGCCGAGCGTGATGGCCACCTGCAGTGTGTAGGCGTCGCGGGGTCGCGAAGCATCGAGTCCGGTTAGGTCGCGGGCCTTGCGCAGGCGGTAGCGCACGGTGTTGGGATGTACGAAGAGCCCGCGGGCGGCCCCCTCGATCGAGGAACCACCCTCGACGTACGCCGAGACCGTGGCGAGCAGCGGGGCCTCGCCCGTGCGCAGCGGGAGATAGACGTCGTGAACGAGCGTATGGCGGGCATGGCCGTCGCCGGAAAGGGAGCGCTCGACGAGCAGGTCGTCGGCGCGTACCGGGCGTGGCGCACCAGCCCAACCCGTTGCGGCACGCAGTCCGGCGATCGCCGAGCGGGCGGAACGTCCGGCGCCCAGCAGGTCGCCGACCCTCGGCCCGATGACCACGGGGCCGGGACCGAACTGCCCGCAGACGCTCGCCGCCGCTTTGTGGAGATCGTCCACATCGCCGAGGATCACGACAAGGCGGTCACCTTGTACGGAGCAGATCGCCACCAGGCCACCGCCGCGGGCCGCCCGGTGGACGTCGTCGATGACGTTGTCCGGCGCGCCGCCGCTCGTCGTCCGCGGCGGGTGGCCGACGACGACGGCAACGTCGCCCCGGGCGGTCCACCCCATGGCGGCGGCACGCGAGCGCACGTCCTCGTCGATCTCACCGCGCAGGACGGCGTCGGCTACGAGTGCCTCGAGCCGTGCGTCCCAGGCTCCGCGCGCCTCTGCGGCGCGGGCGTAGACGTCTGCAGCGGCGAAGGCGACCTCGCGGGCGTACAAGGAGATGGCCGACCGAACCGTGTCGCGGTCGTCCGGACCGAAGAGGTCGTCGATGTTGGACTCGACGACCTCGATCGTCGTGCGTACCATCGCGACGGTCTGCTGCAGCGACACGACCCGCGCGAGGGCTCGGGGCGCGACACCGAACACCTCAGCGGCCATCGACTCCTGGTCGTGCGCGCCGCGCAGCCAGCGGATGAAGCCCGAGATCCCGCCATGAGCCACCGACCCGATCCACGAGCGGTGCTCGGCGTCCAGCTCTGAGAACCACGGCAGGGTCTGCTCCATCCTCGCGATAGTGGCCGTGGTCAGGTGTCCCAGGGACTTGTCGACGACGCGCGCGAGGTTCTCACGAGATCGCGGGGTCACGCCTCAATGCTAAGCCCGCGCCGAATACCGGCATCGGTATGAACACCTGGTTATGCTGTGCCGACAACTCAGCGAACGCCGAGCAGCCGGCATGGGTAGGGCAGCATCTCCCGACGAGCCTTTCCCCATCCGCTCGGTCGTCATCCACGGGCACCGGAGGGCCTACCGGATGGCCGGCTCGGGGCCGGTGGTCCTGCTGCTGCACGGACTCGGCTGCGACTCCACGACATGGGTGCCGGCGATGACGCATCTCGCCCGCAGCTACACGGTGATCGCGCCGGACCTGCTCGGTCACGGGCAGTCCGACAAGCCGCAGGCCGACTACTCCGTCGGTGGCTACGCAAACGGCATGAGGGACCTGTTGACCGTGCTCGACGTCGATAAGGTCACCGTCGTCGGACACAGCTTCGGCGGCGGCATCGCCATGCAGTTCGCCTACCAGTTCCCCGAGCGCACCGAGCGGATCGGTCTGGTAGCACCAGGTGGCCTCGGGTCGGACGTGTCGGTGCTGCTGCGGGCACTCACCGTCCCCGGTGCCGGTGTCTTGCTCGGCGCTTTGTCGCCGGCGGTCATCCAGGTGGTCATCCGTGGCGGCCTCAAGGGTCTGACCAGTACGAGGTTGCCGTACACCCAGGACCTGGGTGAAGTGGCCGAGGTCTACCGCGCACTGTGCGATCCGCAGGCCCGCCGGGCCGTCAGGCACGTCACGAGTCACGTCCTTTCCTGGCGTGGCCAGACACTGTCCATGCTCGACCGTGCCTACCTCGCTCAGCTGATGCCGCTGTGTGTGGTCTGGGGCCGGAACGACCACATGATCCCTCTCAACCACGCCTACCGCGCGGTCGCTCACGTCGCCCGCTCGGAGATGCACGTCTTCGAGCGCAGCGGTCATTTCCCGCACAAGGACCAGGCCGAACGATTCGCCGAGATCCTTGCCGAGTTCATCGAGTCCCACTCGGCGGCGCGGTGCCACCGGGGAAGCTGGCGCGCGCTCCTGCAGCGCGGCGACCGGGCGCAGCTGAGCGCGGTCGCGACAGCGTGAGCTAGACCGCGGTGGGGATGCCATCGGCCTCGGAGGGATGGCGCTGCTTCTTGG
>JACCZT010000076.1 GCA_013695785.1 Nocardioidaceae bacterium
CGGCCGCAGGACGCGGGGGCCGTTCGGTGCGTCGTTGAGGAACGAGTGCCCCGCCCCGGGGTACTCCTTCACGTCGTGCGGTACGCCGGCCCGCGTCAACGCGGCCTCGACCTTGGCCGCGGCGCCGTTGAGGCCACGGTCACTGCCGCCGTAGCTCCCCACCACCGGGCACGCCCCGCGGGCGACGGCGTCGAGGTCCGTTGGCACCTGCCCGTAGTTAACCGATGCCGCGTCGAAGCCCGAGCTCGCGGTCATCAGCGCGAACCCGCCGCCCATGCAGAAGCCGATGGTCCCCACCGTGCCGGTGCAGTCGGGCTGCGCCAGCAGCCACTGCCGGCCGCTCTCGATGTCGGCGTACGCCCGCCCGCGGCCGGACAACAGCGCGCGGAACGTGCCGACCAGGCACCGTGTGGCACCACCGGCGCTGAAGAGGTCGACGGCGACAGTGAGGTAGCCCGCGGTGGCGAGCCGGTCGGCGTGGCGGCGCATCACGTCGTCGAGGCCGAACGCCTCGTGGATGACCAGGACGCCGGGCCAGGGCCAGCCGTGGCGGGTCGGGCGACGTAGCCGTTGAGCGGTGTCGAGGATCCTGGGACGGCGTGGTCGAGCAACGAGACGAGGTCGGTGGCAGCCATCGGGGGAGCGTACGGGTGCGGGCAGGCTCAGGCGCGGCGGCGGCGGATCTGGTGCGCGACGACACCGGCGGAGACCGCGCCGATGGCCAGTCCCGCGGCGGCGACGCGGCCGGTGGTCAGGTCCAGCCCGACGCGGGGTTTGAGCGCGACCGGCTTGGCGAACCGCAGCACCGGCCAGTCGCGCTCGGCGGCGAGGCGGCGCAGCGCCTTGTCGGGGTTGACCACGAACGGCTTGCCCACGGCGGTGAGCATCGGCGCGTCGGTCTCGGAGTCGGAGTAGGCGTACGACGTGTCGAGGTCGTAGCCGTTGCGCGCGGCGATCTCGGCCATCGCGACGGCCTTGTTCTCGGCGTAGGCGTAGAACCCGATCTCTCCGGTGTAGCGGCCGTCCACCTCCACGAGCCGGGTGGCGATCACCTCGTCCGCGCCGAGCATCGCCCCGATCGGCTCGGCGACCTCTGCGCCGGACGCCGAGACGATGACGACGTCGCGCCCGGCCGCCCGGTGCTCGGCAATCAGGGAGACGGCCTCCTCGTACACCAGCGGCTCCACGATCGTGTGCAGGGTCTCGGAGACGATCTCGCGCACCGTCTGCACGTCCCACCCGGCGCAGAGGGCCGTGAGGTACGCCCGCATCTTCTCCATCTGGTCGTCGTCGACGCCGCTGAGGGCGAACATGAACTGCGCGTAGGCGCTGCGCAGTGCCGAGCGACGGTTGATGAGCCCGCCGGCGAAGAACGGTTTGCTGAACGCGAGCGTGCTCGACTTGGCGATGATCGTCTTGTCAAGGTCGAAGAAGGCAGCAGGTCGACCCGGCGGCTCGGCTGCGGTGGCGCTCACGTCGCCAGCATAGTGAGCGGCGGGCGGCACCGGGCCGCGCAACGTCCACAGGGTCCGGTCGGTCTGCGCTCGTCCACAGGGCTGGGGTCGCCGGTCAGGCGCTGATGGTCGGCGCCCTCATCGTGTGTGCATGGCGTACGCGCGATTCGGTGACGAGGCAGGGCAGGACGTTGGCGGAGTGCCCGGCCGACCAGATGAGCAAGCCAGGCCGTTGGTGGTTTGTGCAGACGAGCCACTGCTCGAGGACGTGCTGCGGATGTGTGCCGCGGCGGGCACCGCACCCCTGGTGACGCGCGACGTCGCGACGGCGCGCCGGGCGTGGACGGCGGCTCCGTTGGTGGTCGTCGGCGCAGAGTCCGCGGCGGGTCTCGCGGCGGTCGACCCGGGCCGGCGCGCACGGGTGGTGGTCGTTGGCCTGGACGTCAACGATGCCGGCACCTGGGCGGCCGCAGTACGCATCGGTGCCGAGCAGGTCTTCGTCCTGCCCGGCGACCAGGACGCTCTCATCGACGCGTTCGCGAACTGTCTCGACCGCTCCGGCGACGATGCGGTCGTGGTGAGTGTCGTCGGCGGCTGCGGGGGAGCGGGCGCCTCATGTCTTGCCGGTGCCGTCGCGCTGTCGGCCTCGCGTGCCGGCGAGGCGACCCTGCTGGTCGACGCCGACCCTCTCGGTGGCGGCATCGACATGGTCCTCGGCAACGAGGCGGTCACCGGCTTGCGGTGGCCCGACCTAGCGGTGACGTCCGGCCGGATCAGCGGCAGGTCCCTGCGAGCGGCACTGCCGCGCCTGTCCGCTTTGTCGATGCTGTCCTGGGATCGCGGCGACCTGTTGACGATCCCCGCTGCGTCGATGCGATCGGTCGTGGCTGCCGGGCAACGAAGCCACGACCTGGTCATCATCGACGTCCCGCGTCGCCTCGACCCCGCAGCCGAGGAGGCGTTGATGCGGTCCACGATGACCGTTCTGGTTGTCCCCGCGGAGATACGGGCGATCGCGGCCGCGAGCCGTGTGCTCGCCCAGCTGAGGCCGCTCACCTCGCAGGTCTCCCTCGTCGTGCGTGGCCCGGGTCCTTCGGGAGTCGGCGCCGACGTCGTCGCCGACACGCTCGGACTGCCGCTCATCGCGTCCATGCGGCCCGACCGCAAGATCGCAGAGTCGATCGACGAGGGCCTCGGTCCGGGCGCCCGCCGGCGTGGGCCAATGGCAACGGCGGCTGAGTCGGTGCTGGCTTCGGTGCGCTCCCACCGGTCCGGCCGCGAGCTCACATGACACCGCTGTCGCCGTCATTGGTCGAACGGGTACGCACCACGCTGGCCGATGCCGGAGCCGAGCCGAGCGCCGATCGGGTCGCCGCCGCGTTGCGCAGCGCCGGTCAGCTGTACGGCAACACCACGGTGCTCGCCCTCGTGGACGAGCTGCGGCGGGACACGGTCGGCGCGGGGCCGCTCGACGCCCTGCTGCGCACGCCCGGCGTCACCGACGTGCTGGTCAACGGCCCGGAGCACGTCTACGTCGACAGTGGACGCGGGCTCGAGCGCACCACGGTGACCTTCGTCGATGATGAGGCCGTACGCCGCCTCGCGCAGCGACTCGCCGCCGCCGGCGGCCGGCGCCTGGACGATGCGAGCCCGTTCGTCGACGTCCGGTTGGCCGACGGCACCCGCTTCCATGCGGTGCTCGCGCCGATAGCGAGGCCGGGCACGGTGCTCTCCTTGCGGGTACCGGCGCGCCGGACGTTCGCAATCGCCGACCTGCGAGAGGCCGGCACGGTGAGCGCTGCCGGGGCGGCGCTGCTGCGCGGCATCGTCGCGGCCAGGGCCGCGTTCCTCATCAGTGGCGGCACCGGCAGCGGCAAGACGACACTTCTCGCCGCCCTTCTCGGGCTCGCAGACCCCGCCGAACGACTCGTGATCGTCGAGGACGCCAGTGAGCTGCGGCCGCACCACGGGCACGTGGTGGGACTGGAGGGACGCCCGGTCAACGTCGAGGGTGCCGGCGCGATCGTGGTCCGCGACCTCGTACGCCAGGCACTGCGGATGCGTCCGGACCGGTTGATCGTCGGGGAGGTCCGTGGCGCGGAGGTCGTCGATCTGCTGGCGGCTCTCAACACCGGCCACGAAGGCGGCTGCGGGACAGTGCATGCCAACTCGACGACCGATGTGCCGGCCCGCATCGAGGCTCTCGGCGTCGCCGCCGGACTCCCTCGCGCGGCGGTCCACAGTCAGCTCGCGGCGGCGTTCGACCTCGTCCTGCACATGCGGCGCAGCCGCGACGGCATCCGCCGCCTGCAGGAGATCGCGACCGTGGAGGCCGGCCCTGACGGACTGGTCCGCACCCGCCGCGCGGTGGCCTTCGACGATACCGGCCATCCGGTGACGGGACCCGGCGCTGCCGTGCTCGACGACGTCCTGGGAAGGCTCGATGAGTCCGAGGCCACCCAACGGGAGGCGCCGCCATGACCATCACCCCCGGCGCCGCCATCGCCGGTGGGCTGACCGCGACCGCTGTCCTGTTGGCACTCGGCCCCTCGACCCGGCTGCTGGTGCGGTGGCGGCTCGGCACCGCGTCGCGGTCCGGAGGCGGTGGCAGCCGGTGGCGACGCCCACGGCTCGTCGGCGGGACGCTGGGCACCCTCGCTGTCGGAGGTACGGCGGTGGTCGTGCTCGCCGGCCATCCGCATCTGGTGCTTCTCACCGTGGCAGCAGGGGTCATCGCTGCTGCCGTGGTCACGCTGCGGTCACGCGCGCGGGACGCCGCCCAGCGTCACCGCCGACGCAAGGACGTCATCGACCTCTGCGACGCTCTCGTGGCGGAGCTGAGTGCGGGGGTGCCGCCGGCCAACGCCCTTGCCGGTGTCGCGACGGACTGGCCCGTCGTCGCCCCGGCCGCCGCCATCGCCCGGTTGGGTGGAGCGGTGCCTGACGCCCTGCGCGCCGCAGGCGACATACCCGGTGCCGAGCACCTGACCCAGGTCGCCGCCGTGTGGGAGGTCTCGCAACGGTGCGGGGCACCGTTAATGGGCGTCCTCGACCGCTTGGCCGGCACCTTGCGTGACGACGACGAAGCCCGTCAGGAGGTGGTCTCCTCGCTCGCGGCCTCTCGCGCCACCGCACGCCTGCTCGCCGTGCTGCCCGTCTTCGGGTTGCTGCTCGGCGGCGGACTTGGCGGGCGACCGTGGATGGTGCTCATCGACTCGATGATCGGCGCCGGCTGCCTGCTGGGTGGAGCCGTGCTCGCGGTCGCCGGCGTGTTCTGGGTCGAACGGATCGCCGACCACGCCGAAGCAACCTGACAAGACCCAGGAAGGCCGACATGTTGTGGTGTTCGTTGCTCGCGGCTGCCGCCGCGGCTCTGTCGCTGCGCAACCCACCCATCCGGCGCCTGCGAGTAGCCCTCCCCGCCGCACCGCCGGGCAGCGGGACGCAGGCGCCGGACCGACGCAGCGAGGTCTGGACCTCGCCCTGGTTCGCGGCGGCACTGGGAGCGTTCGCCGTGACGCGGTTCGTCCCAGGATGGCAGGGCCTTGCGCTCGGACTCGTCGTCGCGCTCGGCGTGCGGCACTGGATCCAAGGCCTGGAGTGTGCGGCGGACAAACGTCGGCGCGTGCTGATGGCACGCGACCTGCCCTTCTCGGTCGACCTGGTCGTGGCGGCGCTCGAGGCGGGCCGTCCGCCGGGCTTGGTGCTCGGTCTTGTCGGCGAGGCCGTCGGCGGGCCGCTCGGTGAGGAGCTCGCTGCGGCCCGGGCACGTCTCGACCTCGGCGTCGACCCGGCAACGCTCTGGCATGACATGGCCCAGCACGCCGTCCTGGCGCCGCTGGGGCGGTCGTTCGCCCGCGCGACTCAGACCGGCGCTCCGATGACGGTCGTCCTCAGCAGGTGCGTCGAGGACCTCCGGCGGGCGCGCCGCGCCGAGGCTCAACGGGTCGCACGCAGCGTTGGTGTCCAGTCCGCCGCGCCACTGGGGGCGTGCTTTTTGCCGGCGTTCATCCTCGTCGGCATCGTCCCCACCACTGTCGGTGCCTTCCGGTCGTTCGTCCTCTGAGGGCCAGGTCAAAGGCGGTCCCGAAGTTGTGCACACGCGGTCTGCATGACCGCGCCGTCCCCAGGTGATCGCCACGAGGGGCACGACGCCACCGTGTCGGACCAACAGTGAAGACATCCACCTCAACCGCTCCGGACCCTCGGAGCCGCTCGAAGGAGTAACCCATGACCAATCCGTTCGCCGCGCCATCCAAGCGCGATGACAAGGGCATGACGACGGCGGAGTACGCCGTCGGCACGCTCGGCGCATGCAGCATCGGAGGCATTCTCACGACGGTCGCCCAGTCGGACTGGTTCGGCGAGCTCGTCCAAGGAGTGTTCACGCACATCACCGATCTGCTGCCGTTCTGAGCGCACGGGACCGGGAGCACGGCTCCCGGTCCCCGCCCGCCCGACCTCCACCGAAAGGCACACGACATGTCTCGTCCACTGCTCACGTCGTCGCCACGTTGCGATACCGCAATGGCGACCGCCGAGTACGCCGTCGGCACCCTGGGTGCGGGGTGCATCGGCTGCATCATCCTCCAGCTGTACGGCGATGACACGTTCGTCGAGCTGTTCAGGATCATCTTCGGCCAGGTGCAGTTGCTCGTCGACGCTCTCGAGACGACGCCGATCCTGCCGACGTCGCCGATCCTACGGGTGCCGTGAGACGAGCACGCGGCCAGCGCGGCATGGTGACTGCCGAGACTGCCGTCGTCCTGCCGTTCCTCGTCACCATCGCGTTCGCCCTGGTCTGGATGGTCTCGGTGGGCGTCACCGAGGTCCGACTGGTCGACACAGCCCGCGAGGCGGCACGCATGACGGCGCGCGGAGACGATCCGGCGCTCGTTCGGGACGCTGCTCGCACCATGGCACCCGACGACGCCCGAATCGACATCCGCACCGTAGGAAACACCACCGAGGTGACCGTCTCGGTCGATGCCGGGATCGACCTGCCCATGCTCGGCGCCGTGCCGACCGTCAAGCTGCGAGCCGACGCCGTGTCGGCGCGCGAAGCAGGTGCGACGTCGTGACGCGGCGCCGCACGGACGACGACGGGTCGGCGACCATACATGCCGCCACCATCGTGTTCCTGATGACCATGCTCGGCGTCGTCTCCCTGCAGGTCGCCGCACTGGCCCGCGTGCAGCACACCGTCACCGCTGCTGCCGACCTCGCCGCGCTTGCCGCGGCCGAAGCCGCCGCCGCGGGCGGTGACGGCTGCTCCACCGCGCGCGAGGTAGCCCGCCGCAACCACGCCACGATGACGGCCTGTCGCCTCGACGAAGCCGCCGCGACCTTGGAGGTCTCGGGCACCACCGCAGAGATGTGGGGACGCACTTGGACCATCACCCGGACCGCGCGCGCCGCTCCCAGCGACTACCGCCCGCCCGTACGTGAATGGTGGCGCGCTCGTACGTGAATGATGGCGCGCTCGTACGTGGATCATGGCGCGCCGTCGCCGCCAGCTACTGGCGCGGCGGGGTCTCCCTGGGCGTCGAGTCGAAGTGGTCCGAGACGGTGTCGTGGCCGGCCCGTGGCTCGCCGGTCGGCGCTGCGGCATCAGGGCGATCCGCCGGGTCGTCGCTCGCCGGCCCGGCTGCAGGGGCCGCGGCGACCGACTTCCGGCTCGCCTTAACCTCCTTGCGCAGCGTCTTGTTCTCCTTGCTGATCTCGCGCGAGCGGTGAACGCCGCGCCGGATGAGAAACAGCGCGACCACTGCAAGGAGAAGTGAGAATGCGCCCAAGAGGTACACGTTGCGCGCGCTGGTGTCGATGCTGATCCCCAGCAGGCTGAAGCTGGTCGGGTCGTTGCCACTGGTGATCAAGGTGATCGCCACGGCGAGCACCAGCAGCAGCAGCACGACGCCGACGACGATCATGGGTGCTTGCTCCTCGGGCTCGACAACAACACCGACAGTAGCCGGACGGCACCGCTCTTGCTGAGCGGCTGATTGCCGTTCCCGCACTTAGGCGACTGCACGCACGACGGGCACCCGTCGACGCACTCGCATGCCTCGATCGCGTCACGAGTGGTCTCCAGCCAGCGCCTCGCCTGGTCGTACCCGCGGCGGGCGAACCCCGCCCCACCAGGTTGCCCGTCGTAGACGAAGACGGTGAGCATGCCCGTGTCCGAGTGCTGCGCGGTCGACACACCGCCGATGTCCCACCGGTCGCACGTCGCGAACAGCGGCAGCAGCCCGATCGAGGCGTGCTCGGCCGCGTGCGCCGCACCCGGCAGGTCTACCGTCGCCAGGCCGGCCTCCTCGATCGCATCGGCAGGGATCGTCCACCACACCGCCTTGGTACGCAGCGTCCGCTCGGGCAGGTCCAAGGGTTCTTCGCCGAGCACCTCACCGGATCCGGCCCGGCGTCGCAGGTACGACACGACCTGGTGCACGACGTCCACCGAGCCGAACGACAACGTCGCAGCACCCCAGGCCTCGCTGCTGTCCTGCTGCGCGATGCTGATCTCGGTGACCTCGCGGGCACTCGTGGTGTAGTCCGGGTCGTCGCGGCGTACGAGCGCGCAGCCGCCCTCGTGGTCGAAATCCTCCACCACGAACGACTCGCCCCTGTGCACGTAGACCGCCCCGTCGTGGACGGCGGCGTGCGCCGACGACGCGTCGACCGTGCCGAGCAACCGACCGGTGTCGGAGTGCACGATCTGCACAGGCTGCCCCCCGGCCGAGCGGATGTCGGCCAGGTCGCTGGCTCGCTCGCGCTTGGTCCAGTACCACCCGGTCGGGCGGCGCCGCAGCCAGCCGGCCTCGGTCAGCGCCTCGGTGCCCGCGCGGCTCCCAGGACCGAACAGCACGAAGTCCTCCTCGGTTAGCGGCAGCTCCTGGGCCGCCGCGGCGAGGTGCGGACCCAGCACGTAGGGGTTCGACGGGTCGAACACCGTCGCCTCGACAGGAGCGCCCAGCAGCGCCTCCGGGTGGTTGACGAGGTAGGTGTCCAGCGGGTCGTCACGCGCCACGAGAACGCCGAGCCCGGTGGTGCTCTCGCGCCCCGCCCGCCCGAACTGCTGTCTCAGCGCAGCCCGCGTGCCCGGGTAGCCGGCGGTCACCACCGCGCTCAGACCGGAGATGTCGATACCCAGCTCGAGGGCGTTGGTGCTCGCGAGGCCGAGCAGCTCGCCGCCACGGAAGGCGCGCTCGATGGCGCGGCGCTCCTCCGGTAGGTAGCCGCCGCGGTATGTCGCGACGCGGCCGGGAAGCGAGGGGTCGACCTCACCGAGCAATCGCTGTGCAGTCAGCGCCACCGTCTCGGCACCCCGACGGGAGCGGATGAACGCCAACGTACGCACCCCGCCCGCGACCAGGTCGGTCAGCAGCTCGGCGACCTCGCTGGTGGCCGCGCGCCGTACCGGTGCGCCGTTCTCCCCACCGCCCTCGAGCAGCGGCGGCTCCCACAGCGCGATGGCGCTCGGCCCGCGTGGCGCGCCGTCGTCCACCACGGGCCGTGTCGCCAACCCGGTGAGCCGCTCGGCGGCGACCTCGGGCTCGGCGACGGTCGCCGACGCGAGGATGAAGGTCGGGTTGGCGCCGTACTTCGCCGCCACCCGGCGCAGGCGCCGGACGACGTGGGCGACATGCGATCCGAAGACGCCGCGATAGTGGTGGCACTCGTCGATGACGACGTAGCGCAGTCCGCCGAGGAAGCGTGCCCACCGTGCATGCCCCGGCAGGACCGACCGGTGCAGGACGTCGGGGTTGGCGACGATGTAGTTGGCGTGGTCCCGGGCCCATGCCCGCTCCTCGCGGGAGTTGTCGCCGTCCACCGCCGTCGCGCGTACCGACTCCAGTCCGGTCGCGAGCTCGCCCAACGCGGCCAGCTGATCGTGCGCCAGTGCCTTGGTCGGCGCGAGATAGAGGACGGTCGGGGCCCGGTCCCGCAGGATGCTGCGTCGGCCCTCGCTCAGCGCGTGCAGACTCGGCAGCTGGTACGCCACCGACTTGCCCGAAGCGGTCCCGGTGGCCACCACGACGTGCTCTCCGGCGAACGCCGCACCGGCAGCCTCCACCTGGTGCGACCACAAGTGCGTGATGCCGTGCGAGTGGTACGCCTCCCGCACCGGCTCGGCGACCCACAGCGGCCAGGCGGCGTACACCGGGTCGCGTGCGGGCAGGCGTTCGAGGTGTCTCAGCCGGTCGGCGTGACCCGGTCGCTGCACGAGGCGCTCGAACACATCGATCGGATCGGCAACCACACCGTGAAGTGTCCCAGACCGGGGCAGTGGTGGGCAGGTCCGGCGAGGTGCCGGCCCCGCCCGCCGCCGGCGCTAGTCGCGTACGGTGATGGTGATCAGTCTCGCGGCCCTGCGCCCTTGGCGTGGTTGAATGCACTGACGCCACTGACCAGCCGGATCGGCGAGGCACGAAGGAGAGTGACGTGGACCTGTCACTGAGCACGAGGTCCCAGGACGACTTCGAGGTCATCGAGGTCTCCGGGGAGATCGACGTCTACACCGCGCCGCGTCTCCGCGAAGCGCTCGTCGAGCTCGTCTCCAAGGGCCACCACAACCTCATCGTCGACGTCGAGCGCGTGGAGTTCTTGGACTCGACCGGCCTGGGTGTGCTCGTGGGCGGCCTCAAGCGGGTGCGGTCCCACGACGGCAGCCTCGATATCGTGTGCACCCACGACCGCCTCCTCAAGATCTTTCGGATCACGGGCCTGACGAAGGTCTTCGGCATCTTCGACTCCGTGGACGCCGCTGTTGCCTCGCACTGACGCACCCGCCAGCGCCGTCAACCTCTGTCTCGCCGCCGATCTCGCGAACGTACGGCTCGCGCGGCTCGTCTCGGTAGCGGTCGGTCGCCTGCACGGCATCGACGGCCCAATGCTCGACGACGTACGGCTCGCGGTCGGCGAGGCCTGCGGACGGGCCGTCCTCATCCACAACGACAACGCGTTGCCCGCGCCGGTTGTCATCGACATCGACGGCAGCGCCGAGGAGTTCTCGGTCACCGTCACCTCCCAGGAGCCGGTGGACGTCGAACAGCGCAGGCTGGAGGTGCGCGGCAGCCGCGTCGAGGTCACCGCCAACGGCGGACTCGCGATCCCCGAGACCTTTGCCTTGCTCGGCGGACTCGCCGACGAGGTCGACGTACGCAGCGACGCCTCCGGCACGACCGTGCAGATGCGTTGGCGGCTTCCGCCGCCGGCCGACTGAGCGGGTCCGTGCGCGGCGCCATGTCCCAGCCCCTGGGCGGAGCGCCCGGCCCTTCCGGTACGGTTTGTGCGCCACGTCCCACCCTGGTTGGGTGACGTGTGACCGCGCCAGGGGTGTGCGCGGGCGAAACAGAAGGCTTGAGAAGGGAATCACATGGCCAACGCCACTGCCATCGTGGCTGCAACGGAGGATCTTTCGCTCTCCGACGGCAACTACTGGCTCGTCGGGACCGTCGCCGCGATCGGGGCCCTGTGCCTGGTGATGGCGGTGATCTTCCGCCGGGAGGTGCTGGCCGCCGGTGAGGGCACCGCCAAGATGCAGGAGATCGGTCTGGCTGTCCAGGAGGGCGCGTCGGCGTACCTCACCCGCCAGTTCAAGACCCTGGCTGTTTTCGTGCTCGCAGCGTTCTTGTTGCTCTTCGTGCTGCCCGGCGACGCGGACATCCGTGTCGGCAGGTCGGTTGCATTCCTCTTCGGCGCCTTGTTCTCCGCGCTCATCGGATACTTCGGCATGTGGCTGGCCGTACGCGCCAACGTCCGGGTGGCAGCCGCTGCCCAGAACGACGGCCGCGACCCGGCGATGCGTATCGCGTTTCGCACCGGCGGGACCGTCGGCATGTCGACGGTCGGTCTCGGCCTGCTCGGGGCTTCGGCTGTCGTGCTCATCTACCAAGGCGACGCGCCATCGGTCCTGGAGGGGTTCGGCTTCGGCGCCGCCCTGCTGGCGATGTTCATGCGTGTCGGTGGCGGCATCTTCACCAAAGCCGCCGACGTCGGAGCCGACCTCGTCGGCAAGGTCGAGAAGAACATCCCCGAGGACGACCCCCGCAACGCCGCGACGATCGCGGACAACGTCGGCGACAACGTCGGCGACTGCGCAGGTATGGCCGCGGACCTCTTCGAGTCGTACGCCGTCACACTGGTCGCCGCGCTGATCCTCGGTTCGGTCGCGTTCGGCGAGCAGGGCCTGGTCTTCCCGCTGATTGTCCCGGCGATCGGCGCGCTGACCGCCATCCTCGGCGTCTACATCACCCGGCCGCGCGCCGGTGAGAACGGCTTGACCACGATCAACCGCTCCTTCTACATCTCCGCAGGTGTCTCGGCGGTGCTGTGCTCGATCGCGGCGTTCCTGTACCTGCCCACCAGCTTCGACGACCTCACCGATGCCGGCGGCACCACCTCTATCGAGTCGCTGTTCTCCAGCCTCGGCGCCGTCGCGCCGCCGTCGGCGGGCAACCCCGCCCTGATCGCGACCATCTCTGTGCTGATCGGCATCGTCCTGGCCGCGGTCATCCTCGCGCTCACCGGCTACTTCACCGGCACCGAGACCAGGCCCGTGCAGGACGTCGGCAAGACCTCGCTCACCGGTGCCGCCACGGTCATCCTGTCCGGCCTCTCGGTGGGCTTTGAGTCCGCCGTCTACACCGCACTGGTGATCGGCGCCGCAGTCTACGGAGCGTTCCTGCTCGGTGGCGGCTCGGTCATCATCTCGCTGTTCGCCGTCGCCCTCGCCGGCTGCGGCCTGTTGACGACGGTCGGCGTCATCGTCGCCATGGACACCTTCGGACCGGTCAGCGACAACGCCCAGGGCATCGCCGAGATGTCCGGCGACGTGGACGAGAAGGGCGCACAGATCCTCACCGAGCTCGACGCCGTCGGCAACACCACCAAGGCGATCACCAAGGGCATCGCGATCGCGACCGCCGTGCTCGCCGCCACCGCATTGTTCGGCTCGTTCACCGACGCCATCTCCGACGCCGTCGAAGACCTTGACAACGTCGACGCGCTCTCGACGGGCGACACCCTGGGCCTGCTCGGTGTTCTCAACATCGCCGAGCCCAACAACCTCGTCGGGCTGCTGACAGGTGCCGCCGTCGTGTTCTTGTTCTCCGGCCTCGCGATCAGCGCCGTCGGCCGCGCCGCCGGCGCCGTCGTGTACGAGGTGCGCCGCCAGTTCCGCGACATCCCCGGGATCATGGAGGGCACCGGACGGCCGGAGTACGGCAAGGTCGTCGACATCTGCACACGAGACTCGCTGCGTGAGCTGGCTACGCCTGGTTTGTTGGCCATCTTGGCGCCGATCGCGGTCGGCTTCGGGCTCGGTATCGCCCCGCTGGGCGCCTTCCTCGCCGGCGCGATCGGCACCGGCACCTTGATGGCGGTCTTCCTCGCCAACGCAGGTGGTGCCTGGGACAACGCCAAGAAGCTCGTCGAGGACGGCAACCACGGCGGCAAGGGGTCGCCGGCGCACGAGGCCACGATCATCGGTGACACCGTGGGGGACCCATTCAAGGACACCGCCGGACCGGCGATCAACCCGCTGCTCAAGGTGATGAACCTGGTGGCGTTGCTGATCGCGCCCGCCGTGGTTTCCATGACCTACGGCGACACCGCCAACACCCCGGTCCGCGTCACCATCGCGGTCGTCTCGGTGCTCATCGTCGCCGGCGCCGTCTACATCTCCAAGCGTCGCCCGACCGCTATCGGCGACGACCTGCCGCCGA
>JACCZT010000130.1 GCA_013695785.1 Nocardioidaceae bacterium
CGTTAACAGCCCCGCGTTGGAGAGGACGCCCAGCAGCCGAGCGCCCGACCAACGGACCAGCTGTCGGATCTGTCGTCGGGTCAGCTGTCGGCCGGCTCGCCCTTCGTGATCTCCGACGCGTCCCGGCCGGTGCCGCCGACGAAGTGCATCGGGTCGCCCGAGCCGAGGTCAGTGATACCCGCGGAGTCGATCGCGCCGATCGCCAGCGTGCGGCGTACCGCTGAGAACGTCAGCACGTGCGCGAGCACGCCGCCGTACGTGAAGGTCTGGGGCGGCTCGCAGACGGCGTCGACGAACGTGTCGTCGGCGCGCCCTTGGAGCACCGGCGTCATGACGAGCTCGCGGAAGCTCGGCCCGGCGGTCGCCAGGTTGGTCGCGCAGGCCGGGGGCTGTGGTGTCGCCGGCCGGTGGCATGGCGGTGCCGCCGCCGAAGGCCGTGACCCACATCTCCAGCTGGCCGACGAGCCGGTCGGCGGTGCTCCGCAACGTCGGGGAGTCGTCGATGCCCTCGACCGACAGCTCGATCGGGCGGTCCAGCACCGCGTCATCGAGGGTGGCAATGCGGTCGATGATGTCGCCGACCAGCATCAGGTGGTGGTCGAGCATGCGGACGATGATGTCCATGGAGGTGCTCCTTCGGGTCGCGGGGACCAGGAGGCCCCCCGGTGAGCGGAAATGGATTCCGCTGGCAGCGGGCAGGTCGTGACGATCGGGCCGGCCACGCCGGTAGTCCGACGGCGAGACGTCGTACGCCCTGGCGAAGGCCCGCGCGAACGCCTCCGGCGAGGCGTACCCCGCATCCATGGCGACGTCGATGACGGGTGTGTCGACGGTCACGAGCTGGTGGGCCGAACGCTCGAGCAGCAGGCGTCGACGGAACCCGCCCGGCGGCTCGCCGAGCGCCGCCGACACCAGCCGGTCGAAGTGGAATCGCGACAGGTACGCCCGATCGGCCAGGTCACTGCCCGTCGTCTCGGGCTCGTCGAGGCTTGCCTCGATCACGTCGAGGATCGCGCGTAACCGGTCGTCTACCATCACAGGTCCATCATGGGCGCCCGGGACCCACCAGCACCTGATCGCTTTTGCTCACTTCGGCTCGTGCTTCTCCCGCAGTCTCAGTGGAAGTCGCGCGAGGTGGTGCGCGCGGTGATCGGCAGGCGCTCGAGCTTGTCGGCCACCACGTTGATCACCGTGCCGCGCCGCTCCAGAATGCCGCGCACGACCAGGGCGCTGGAGTCCCGCGCCACCCGGCGGTAACGGCCCCACAACCCCACCGAGCAGATGACGTTGACCATGCCGGTCTCGTCCTCGATGTTGAGGAAGGTCACCCCCGCCGCGGTTGCCGGCCGCTGGCGGTGCGTCACCACCCCCGCGACCCGGACCCGCGCACCGGACTCGGTGGTCTGCAAGGTCTCCACCGTCAGCACACCGCCGGCGTCCAGCCTCAGGCGTACGTGCTCGACGGGGTGCGACTCCGGCGAGATGCCGGTCGCCCACAGGTCGGCCATCGTCTCCTCGGCCGCGCCCATGCCCGGCAGCATCGGCGGCTGCGCTTGCACCGCCCCGCCGTGCAGGTGCTCGGGGCGCTCCTGCGCTGCGTGCCCGGCCACCCACAAGGCCTGGCGCCGCGACATCGCGAAACACTCGAAGGCGCCGGCGGTTGCCAGCGCCTCGGTCTGCGTGGTGCTGAGGCCCACCCGCCGGGTCAGGTCGTACATGCTCGAGTACGCCCCGCCGCGCTCGCGCTCGGTGACGATCCGCTCGGAGAGGTCGACACCGATCGACGTCACCCCGGACAGTCCGAGGCGTACGCCGAAGCCGCCGTCACGCCGGTGGCCGGCGAGCTCGAACGGCGCATCGGGGTCGAACGGCCCGACCGCTGGTTGCGCAGCCGCCAGACACGTATCGTCACCACCTGGGCCGCCACCGGGCAGTGGCTCGAGGTCGGCATGCGCGCCGGAGCGAATGATGTCGGGCCGGAGCACCTGCACCCCATGGCGCCGGGCATCGGCGACCAGTGTCTGCGGCGAGTAGAACCCCATCGGCTGCGAGCGCAGCAGCGCCGCCAGGAACGCGCCCGGGTAGTGCAGCTTGAGCCACGAGCTCGCGTACACCAGCAGGCCGAAGCTGATCGAGTGGCTCTCGGCGAACCCGAAGTGCGCGAACGCCTCGATCTTGGCGTAGATGTCATCGGCCAGGTCGCCGGTGATGCCGTTGTCGGCCATGCCGGTGTACAAGGTGTCGCGCAGCTTGCCGATCTTCTCCAGCCCCCGCTTGGACCCCATCGCCCGGCGCAGCAGGTCGGCGTCGTCACCTGTGCAGCCGCCGACAGCCATCGCGATCTGCATCAGCTGCTCCTGGAACAACGGCACCCCCAAGGTGCGCTCGAGCACGGGCTCCAGCTTGGGGTGGAGGTACGTGACCGGCTCCTCGCCCGCGCGGCGCCGGATGTAGGGATGCACCGCGTCACCCTGGATGGGGCCGGGGCGGATCAGCGCGATCTCGGTCACCAGGTCGTAGAACCGCCGTGGCCGCAGGCGTGGCAGCGTGCCCATCTGCGCCCGGCTCTCCACCTGGAAGACGCCGACTGAGTCGGCCCGGCACAGCATGTCGTAGACGCCGGCCTCCTCCTTGGGGATCGTCTGCAGCGTCCACGCCTCGCCGGTGTGCTCGGCCACGATGTCGAGGGTGTGCTGCATGGCGCCGAGCATCCCGAGACCGAGCAGGTCGAACTTGACCAGGCCCATCCAGGCGCAGTCGTCCTTGTCCCACTGCACGACGGTGCGCTCGGCCATGCGGGCGTTCTCGATCGGTACCACCTCGCCGACGGGCCGGTCGGTGAGCACCATGCCGCCGGAGTGGATGCCGAGGTGGCGCGGGAACGTCAGCAGCTCCTCGGCGAGCTCGACCACCGGGCCGGGGATGTCGTGGTCGAGGGCGGTGGCCAGCGTGCCCCATGCGTCGACCTGCTTGGACCACGCGTCCTGCTGCCCGGGACTGTGCCCAAGCGCCTTGGCCATGTCGCGTACGGCCGACTTGGGGCGGTAGGAGATGACGTTGGCGACCTGTGCGGCGTTGTGACGACCGTAGGTGTCGTAGACCCACTGGATCACCTCTTCGCGGCGTTCGGAGTCGAAGTCGACGTCGATGTCGGGCTCCTCGTCGCGGGTCGCGGACAAGAACCGCTCGAACGGCAGGTTGAAGGCGATCGAGTCGACGGCGGTGATGCCGAGGGCGTAGCAGACCGCGGAGTTGGCGGCCGAGCCGCGGCCCTGGCACAAGATCCCGCGGCTGCGGGCGAACTCGACGATGTCGTGCACGATCAGGAAGTAGCCCGGGAAGTCCTTGTCCTCGATCGCGGCGAGCTCACGTTCGAGCCGCTCGTGGACCTCGGGCCGGTCTCCGGGGTAGTACGTGCCGGTGCCCTGGCGTACCAGGGCGCGCAGGTGCTCCATCGGGGTACGCCCGTCGGGGACGTTCTGGGGGAGGCGGGGCTTGGCCGTGGCCAGGCTGAACGCGCAGGCGTCGGCGATCTGGATCGAGCGCGCCACCGCGCCGGGGTAGCGGGCGAAGCGTACGGCCTGCTCGGCGCCCGAGCGCAGGTGCGCGTTGCCCGATGCGGGCAGCCAACCGTCCATCTCGTCCAGGCTGCGCCGGGCGCGTACGGCGGCGAGCGCGGCCGCCATGCGCTTGTCGCGGGGAGCGGCGAAGTGCACGTTGTTGGTCGCGACAACGGACAGGCCAGCGGTCTTGGCGAGCGCGGCGAGGGCGTCGTTGTGGGTGCTGTCGAGCGGGCCGCCATGGTCGGTCAGCTCGACGGTGACGTGGTCGCGGCCGAACAACGCCACGAGCCGGTCGAGCTCGCGCCCGGCGGCGCCTGTGCCCTCGATGGTCAGCGCTTGTCGTACGGCACCCTTGCGGCACCCGGTGAGGACGTGCCAGTGACCGCCCGCGCGGGCGGCGAGGTCGTCGAGGTCGTAGCGGGGGCGGCCTTTCTCACCACCGGCGAGCTGCGCCGCGGTGATCGCCCCCGACAACCGGTGGTAGCCCTCCTCCCCGACGGCGAGCAGCAGCAGATGGGCGCCTTCGGGGTCGGCGACGCCGTTCTGGGGGGCGCTCAGGTCGAGGGACAGCTCGGCGCCGAAGACCGTCGTCAGGTGGTGCTCCTCGGCGGCCTCGGCCATGCGCACGATGCCGTAGAAGCCGTCGTGGTCGGTCAGCGCGAGGGCGTGCAGGCCAAGGCGTACCGCCTCCTCGACGAGCGACGCAGGTCCGCTGGCACCGTCGAGGAAGCTGAAGTTGGAGTGGCAGTGCAGCTCGGCGTACGGCACCGCCTCGGCGGGCCGCTCGGGCTTGTGCGCGGGCGTGTAGGGGTCGCGCTTGCGGGACCACGCCGGGCCGTCGCCACCGTCGGGAGCATCTGGCGGCGTCAGGATCTGCTTGGGCCGGTCCGACAGCCGGCGCTCCAGCTCAGACCACGGCATCGCCGGGTTGTTGAACCCCATCTACCTCACGCCACCATTCACGTACGGCGGTCAGTCATAGCGGGCCTCGGTCCACCAGGTGCCGTTCTCGACCGCGAGCAGCCAGGCGCTCCCGTCGACGCCGACCATCTGGAAGCGGGCATAGCGCCGCGACTGCTCGGGATCCCACCAGCGTTCGTCGACCGGCCACGGACCGGCCCATGCCTGCACCGGCTGTAGCTCATCCCCTCCGGTCGGGCAGAACCTGGCCGGCTCGGTGGTGAGCACGCCACGACCTGTCACCCCCACCGGTTGGCCACCGACCCCGACCACGACGGCCGGACGAGGGTCGGCGTACACGGTCGACGGCGCCGGGGCCGGCAGGCTCCCGGGCCAGGGCAGCTCCGGAGCCTTGGCCGGCACCAGCTGGTCGCCCCACGGCACGGCGGTCTGACGCTCGGCCGTCCCCCGGCCACCTCCGAGGACGGCAGAGATCACACCCTCGTGGCCGACCATGCCCTGCACCCGTGACAGCGCCCGGTGGATGCGTTCGTCCGGCGCCCCACCCCACAACCCGTCGGCGTGATTGCCGAGCAGGTCGACCTCCTCGGGTACGAGCCGGACCTGGCTCACCGGCGCCGAGGCACCCGACGCAGGACCAGGGCTCCCCTGCAGCTGCCACCGGATCCGGTCGATCAGGTCGTGCGGGTCGAACCAGCGGGGGTGCAGCCACGTGCGTCCGCTCTCGCACCCGTCGTCGGTGCGTACCTCGATGCGTACGGCCGTGCACACCAACCCCTCGTGCGCCAGCGCGGAGACGAACGCCTCGGCGGTGCTTCGCATGCTGAAGGCGATCGGATCGACCTGTTCCAGCGGCGGTTCGAAGTCGGCGTGGCGTACGAGCTCAGGCGGCGCCCGCCGGGCGACCACGGCGCGTTCGTCTCGACCGGTCGCCATGCGGTGGGCCCACGCTCCCTCGTCGCCGAAGCGGGTGACGACGTCGCGGGCCGCAAGGGCGGCGAGGGCACCGAGGGTGCGCAGACCCAGCCGGAGCAGCAGGCTGACCAGCTCGGGGCGGTCCAGCACGCCGATGGGGATGTCGTGCAGGAATGCCGCCGACCCGTCCTTGTCGATGACGAAGCTGTCCTGCTGCTCGGCCCGGCGGGCAGCCTGCTCGGCGGCGAACGGGCCGTCGGCGACCCCGATCCGGCAGTCGTCGACGCCCAGGGCGACGAGCCGCTCGGCGAGTACTGCGGCCGCCTGGCGCTCGCCTCCGTAGAAGCGGCTGGGTCCCTTGGCACGGACCGCGCACGTACCGGGCCGGATCAGCTGGACTCCGGGGGACAGCACCTCGACCGCTTCCAGGACCGGTTCGAACGCTCGAGCGTCGAGGGTCTCGTCGTAGTCGAAGACACAGAGCTCGGGGCACCGGGCCTGTGCATCGCGCATGCGCATGCCGCGGCACACCCCCTCGGCACGCGCCGAGGCCGAGCAGGCGAAGACCTTGCTCTTGGCGAACACCGCGACCGGCGCGGTGGGCGGCATGCCCTCGAGGTGGATGACGGCGCGAACCGGCCAGTCCGGGCACCAGATGACCATCGTGCGGGTCAACATCAGCTGGCCTTGCTCCTGTGCAGCTCGCCGCCACCATGGTGCTGCCTGCCGCCGTACCGCCCGCTGTCGTCGGCGCCGACCGCTCGCACGCGCTGGTCGGGGCCGGGCAACCACAGCTGGACGCGGCGGCCGCCCCCGGCGCGGCTGGACGCGGTCACGGTGACCCGTCGGGCGAGGAGATGACCGTGGCCGGCGCCGAGACCGAGCCAGTCGCTGTCGGTGACGGCCAGCTGTGCCTCCGAGCGCGGCCACTCCCCCAGGCACACCAGCGTCGCACCACGCTGGCGCAACCGGGCACCAAGTCGTGCGGCGTCGGCGCCCGCCACCGGTAACGGCGGCCGTACCACGATCACGGCGAGGACATCGATCAAGGCAGCCAGCACCGCAGTCCACTGATCACCGAGATCGGGTACGAGGATGGTGCGGGAGAGGTCGACGCCAGTGGCGGCAGCAGCCTCGGCGCCGAAGGTCGGCACCCCCGCGACCCCACACCACGCGCCGGCCGCCGAGGGGCCTGCCAGCAACGCCATCGCCAGGTGGGTGGACCCGCTGACGGAGTAGGCCGCCCCCGTACGCAGGGCACCGCCGGGCAGGCAGCCGGCGAACGCGGGCAGCGTCTCCAGCGTGGTACTGGCCAGGCCGACACCCTCGGCCTGGCGGATCCGGCCCTGGAGGTCCTGTGCCTGCCGCACCAGGCTTGCGGTCGGGGTCATCCCTTATGATCGAACACATGTTCGATGTCGTCAACCGGAGACACCGAGGCGCTACGCACCACCCGCCCCACCAGCCCCATTCCCCCGCTGAGACTTACACACATCCGTTCACAAGGCGGCGTGTCGCGCTCATTTCGTAAGGCTCACCGTGATCGACGTAAGTGCCACGGGAGAGTGGGAAACCGGTGGCTCCACCGGCGCGGGTGGCCTAGTCTGGACTCATCATGTGGAGTTGACGACGCCCAGGACCTGCCGAGGTACGCCGCCCGGCCGGTTGCTGTTTCCGCTTGGAGCTCTGCGCATGTCTGTTCGCCCACTCACCGCCCACGCCCTGACCAAGGCGTACGGCCACGACGTCGTCCTCGACGGCACCGACCTGCTGGTCTCCCCCGGCCAGCGGGTCGGAATCGTCGGCGAGAACGGCGTCGGCAAATCCACCCTGCTGCGACTGCTCGCCGGTGTCGAGACCCCGGACCACGGAACGGTGGCGCGACCACAGGACCTCGCGTACCTGCCGCAGGAATCGCCCTTCTCCGCAACCGATACGGTCGCAGACGTCCTGACCGATGCGCTCGCGCCGCTGCACCACGCGGTACGTGAGGTGGAGCGGCTGGGCAGCGCCATGGCCACGGCGCCCGAGGACCGCCGACTCGCCGGGCTTCTTGCCGACGCGTTGGAGTGGGCACAGAGTCACGACGCCTGGGACGCCGACCGCCGGGCAGCCATCGCCGCCCAACGCCTCGGCGTCGCCGACCTCGCCGGCGAACGCCAGGTCGCCACCTTGTCGGGCGGGCAGCGTACCCGCCTGGCCATAGCCGCGATCCTCACACGCCGGCCTGAATGCGTCCTGCTCGACGAACCCACCAACCACCTCGACGACGCCGCGATGGACCTGCTGGAGACCTTCCTGCTCGCCCTGCCCGGTGTTGTCGTTGCCGCCAGCCACGACCGGGCCTTCCTGGATGCGGTGTGCACCCACGTCGTCGACCTCGATCCGGCGATGGGCGCGCACCGGAGCACGCCGCCTGGACCGACGCGGTACGGCGGCGGGTTCAGCGACTACCTGGCCGACAAGGCCGACGCCCGACGCCGGTGGGAGGAGACCTACACCGCGCAGCAGGCGCGGATCGGCACGTTGCGGGCCGCCACCACCATCACCACCAGCGCGGTCGCGCACAACCGCCCGCCGCGCGACAACGACAAGTTCATCTACGGCTTCAAGGGCGCCAATGTCGAGCGGACCGTGGCGCGTCGGGTCCACGACGCCGAGCGCCGGCTCGCGGTCGCCGAGCGGGAGCAGGTACGCAGGCCGCGCGCCCCACTGCGGCTCCGGGCCCTGTTGACGGGACGTACCGGAGGAGGCGCACTCGCGGTGTCGATCCGGGCATTGTGCGTGCCCGGCCGCGTCCGCCTCGCCGAGCTCGACCTGCCGACCGGTGGACGCCTGCTGGTCACCGGCGGCAACGGTTCGGGCAAGTCGAGCCTGCTGGCGCTGCTGGACGGACGGCTGCGCGCAGGGTCCGGCTCGGTGCACGTCACGGCGCGACGCGTCGCCACCCTCGTGCAAGACGTGACATTCGCCGTACCGACGCGGTCGGCACGCGAGACATTCGCCGTCGCACTGGGGTACGCCGAGGCCGAACGGCACCCGCTGAGCGACCTGGGCCTGATGCACGGGCGGGACCTGGACCGTGCAGTCGGCGATCTGAGCGTCGGCCAGCGACGCCGCGTGGCGCTGGCGATCGCGGTGGCGCAGGCGCCCGACCTCCTGCTTCTCGATGAGCCGACGAACCACATCTCGCTCGCGCTGGCCACCGAGCTGGAGGAGGCGATCCTCGCGCCGGCCGGCAGCACCGGACCGGCGTCACACAGTGGCACGGTCGTCGTGGCGACTCACGACCGTTGGCTACGGCGACGCTGGTCTGGCCAACAACTCCGACTGACGGCCTCCCCGCTCTGAGATTGACGACTTGACCACGACACGCCGGTGTCGGCTCCCAACGTCAATCTCAACGGGGGGAAGCCGAACTCAGCCCTTGCGCTTGACGATCGCCTCGGTGGCCTGCGGGAGCACCGTCTTGAGGTTGCCGACGACGCCGAAGTCGACCAGCTCGAAGATCGGCGCCTCCTCGTCCTTGTTGACGGCGACGATCGTCTTGGAGGTCTGCATGCCGGCGCGGTGCTGGATCGCGCCGGAGATGCCGGTGGCGACGTACAGCTGCGGCGAGACCGTCTTGCCGGTCTGACCCACCTGGAACGCGTGGGGGTACCAGCCGGAGTCCACCGCGGCGCGCGAGGCACCGACCGCAGCGCCGAGTGAGTCGGCGAAGGCCTCGACCTCGGAGAAGTCACCACCGGTGCCACGACCACCGGAGACCACGATTGGGGCCTCGGTCAGCTCGGGGCGACCGGACTTGCCGCGCGGCTTGGTCTCGGTGATCCTGGCGCCTTTGGCGTTGTCGGAGACCTGTACCGAGATGGTTTCAACCGTACCGGCCGCCGGATGCTCCTGAGGCGTCGTCGAGTTGGGCTTGATCGTCACGATGGGGGTGCCCTTGGTGACCCGGGACGTGACGGTGAAGTTGCCGGCGAAGACCGACTGAGTCATCTGGACGCCTCCGTCTACGGCTTCGACGTCTACCGCGTCGGTGATGATCCCGGAGTCGCACTTGATGGCCAGGCGGCCTCCGATCTCCTTGCCCTCGGCAGAGGATGCCAGCAGCACAGCGGCCGGTGACGTGTCGGCGACCAGCTGCGCCAGCGCCTCGGCTTTTGGCGCCACGAGGTACTCGGTGAGCTCGGGAGCGTCCAGGACGTAGATCTTCTCCGCGCCGTGCGATGCCAACGCCCCGTGGGCGGCGTCGGCACCGGCACCGATCAACACCGCCGACGGCTCACCGAGGCGGCGCGCAAGAGTCAAGAGCTCGAGGGTCGGCTTGGAGACAGCACCCTCGACGTGATCGACGAGGACCAATACTTCGGCCATGTCCCGTTCCCTTCTGTCAGACGAACTTGTTGGACGCGAGGAACTCGACGAGCTTGGTGCCGCCGTCGCCTTCGTCGGTGACGATCTCACCAGCGGTACGTGGGGGCCGGGCGACGTACGCCGTCACCTTCGTCCAGGCCGAGTCGAGGCCGACCTGAGCGGGATCGACGCCGAGCTCGGTGAGCGACCAGGTCTCGACCGGCTTCTTCTTTGCCGCCATGATCCCCTTGAACGAGGGGTAGCGCGGCTCGTTGGACTGGTCGGTCACGCTCAGCACCAACGGGGTGCTCGCCTCGATCGTCTCGGTGGCGACATCGCCGTCGCGGCGAATGCGTACGGTCTCGCCGTCGACCACGATTTCCGAGGCGAAGGTCACCTGCGCGATCCCGAGGCGCTCCGCCAGCATGGCCGGGATCACGCTCATGCCGCCGTCGGTCGAGGCCATGCCGGTGATGATCAGGTCGTGGTCGAGCTTCTTGATCGCCTCGGCCAGCACCAGCGACGTGGCGGCCGCGTCCGAGCCGTGGATCGCGTCGTCCAGCACGTGCACACCCTTGTGTGCACCCATCTGTAGCGACTTGCGCACCGCGTCTGCGGCTTGTGCGGGGCCCATCGTCAGCACCGTCACCTCGCCGCCGCCCGACTCGGTGATCGTCAGCGCCTCCTCGATCGCGTACTCGTCGAGCTCGGACAACAGCCCGTCGACGCCGACCCGGTCCACGGTGTTGTCAGTGGAGTCAAAGGTGCGGTCCGCCGTGGCATCGGGAACGTACTTCACACAGACGACGATATTCATGGCCCCTGGGGCCCTCCTGCGCTTGAGGGGTAACGCGTCGCCGGGGCGCCGCGGGCAACCGCGCGGCTGCTCGTACCAGGAACAGCCTGTCACGCGCGGTGGTCATGTGCGCGGGCGGTTCTGACCACCCCAGGTTACCTGCCGGTAATCACAGCAGCGAGCGGTGCCGGCATGGGATGGGTCACACCGCGGTGCTGCGGCGCAACGGGCAGGACCTGCGGATCGGGGGGCAAGAACCTGCGGATCGAGGGGCCAA
>JACCZT010000020.1 GCA_013695785.1 Nocardioidaceae bacterium
GCAACCACTGATTGCCCTGGAGACCAGCACACGACGAGGACCGGCCGGTCGAATGCGAACATCTGGTCTGCAGGCTGGGGAATCGATGCGGCAACCGCGCGGTCGCTCGTCATCTCGCTCATCATGACGTTGGAGGGCGCGTTCGCCCTGAGCCGGGCACAGCGCAGCACCGAGCCACTGGAGGTCGCCGGCGAGGCGATGGTGCTGCTCACGCAACCCGCGCTCGACGGGTTAAATGGCACGAGTAGCGGCCGTCAGTGATCGGGCTCGTCCGGTACCGTTCGAGGGTCGCCGTCACGAGGGACGCGCCACCAGCGTCGATGCTGCGGAAGGCACCGTAGATGCGGTCGTACTGGTAGGGGTCGACCGCCGCGAGCACACGCCGTACGGCGCGCTCGGGCAGCGGAATGTTGTTGACGTAGCTGCGCATGAGATTGACCGACGCCAGGTCCGCCCCTATCGCGATGGTGTCACCAGTGAGCAGCGCCCCACGGCCGTCCGCGCCGGCCGCCCAGTGGGCGACACTGCTACGTCGCTGCTCTCGTACTGCGCTCACCTTGTGGACAACGCGCGAAGCACGGTGAAGCCGGTACCGATCTCATGATGGACCTCCTCGCCCGGCTGCACTGCCTCGACCCGGAGCAGATGAGGGTCAGCGCAGGATCAGGCTAGACAACGGGCGCGATCGCCGAGACGGCGAGGCCGAGGAAAGCCTTGACATCGACGCGGGGCAGGACGATGATTCCTAATCATGTTAGGACAGCCGATTCGTAATAGGCAGACCGAACGACGAGAGGCCACGCGTCGGGAAGTGCTCGACGCGGCCTGGGCGGTGGCTCGCGAGAAGGGTTTGGCTCAGCTGACACTGCGGGACGTGGCTTCTCGGATCGGGATGCAGGCGCCGTCGTTGTACTCCTACTTCGATTCCAAGAACGCCATCTACGACGCGATGTTCGGGCAGGCTTGGACCGACTACCTCGCTCTCGTGGACAAGACCGAACCGACGCTTCCGCGCGACCCGCGTGCAGCGCTGAAGGCCATCGCGCGGACCTTCTTCGACTACGCGGTCGCTGACCTCGCTCGCAATCAGCTGATGAACCTTCGCACAATCCCGGGGTTCGAGCCGAGCGCTGAGTCCTACGCCCCCGCCGTGGAGGTGTTGGAGCGAGGACGCGCGCATCTTGCCCGCTTGGGTGTCGAGGACCCCGACGAGTTCGACCTGTTCGTCGCCCTGGTCGGCGGCCTCGTCGACAGCCAACAAGCCAACGACCCCGGTGGACAGCGGTGGGCCCGGCTGCTCGACCAGGCAATGGACATGTTCGCCGACTACGTCGGCCTACCCAAGTAGAAGGGCACGAGAATGACCCAAACCGATCGCACAGCTACCGAGACGAAGCCTCGGAGCTCGACCCTCGACAGAAACACCCTCATGCGTCTGGCTGGGACCGAGTACCACCGATTCGCCTCCCTGTTGTGTGGCTTGAACGATGACGACTGGGCCCTCCCCACCGACTGTCCCGAGTGGGACGTGCGGGCGATGGCGGGCCACGTGCTCGGAATGGCGGAGATGGCTGCTTCACTTCGAGAGGGAAGCCGCCAGCAGAAGGCCGCGAAGAAGCGGGGCGGCGTGTTCATCGACGCCCTCACGGGGCTTCAGGTCCAGGAGCGAGCCGGACTCTCGACCAATGAGCTGACCGCCCGGTTCATGGTCGTCGGCCCGCGCGCCGCTCGCGCCCGACGTCGCACACCGGGATTCATCCGGCGCCGCCGCATGCCGGGGGATGAGCTGGTCGGCGGCAGGTTGGAGGCGTGGACGCTGGGATACATGATCGACACGATTCTCACCCGCGACCCGTGGATGCACCGGGTCGACATCTCTCGCGCGACCGGAAGATCAATGGGTTTGACGGCCGAGCACGACGGCGTGCTGGTTGCTGACGTGGTGACGGAGTGGGCGGCCCGGCACGGTGAACCCTGCCGGCTCAACCTCACCGGGGTGGCAGGCGGGAGCTGGGACTTCGGCGCAGACGGCCCGGTGCTCGAGCTCGACGCGATCGACTTCTGCCGTACCTTGTCCGGGCGCGAGCCCGCGACCGGCCTGCTCAAGGCGGCGGTTCCGTTCTGAGTCGTTTCGAGGTGCGTACGGCTCGGCTCGTGCTGCGACGGTGGCGTGCCTCGGACCGCGATCCGTTCGCGGTGATGAACGCCGATCCCGAGGTCATGCGCTACTTCCCCGCTCCGCTGGACCGTACAGCGAGCGACGCCCTGGCCGAGCGCATCGACGGCCGGTTCGACGCCCTCGGGTACGGCTTGTGGGCACTGGAGGTCGCCGAGTCGCGGGACTTCATCGGCTTCACCGGCCTCAACCCGATGCCTGAAGGAGTCCCTGGCGAAGGCGGGGTCGAGGTGGGGTGGCGCCTGGCCGCCCAGGCGTGGGGCCATGGGTACGCCACCGAGGCCGCGCGAGCAGCCCTCACCTTCGGGTTCGATGTCGCGGGCCTGCCAGAGATCCACTCCATCACCGCCGTGGCCAACCTCGCATCACAACGAGTGATGCAGCGGATCGGCATGACGTACGCCGACGAGTTCGATCACCCGAAGCTGGCGAGCGACTCACCACTGCGCCGCCACGTCCGCTACACGATCACCGCCCCGTCTCCTCCCCGCTGAGCCTTACGCGCCGCGCGCTGGCACTTGCCGATTGGGCGCGACACGCCGCCTTGTGAACGAGCCCGCGTAAGTCTCACGGCGGAGACTCGAGGTTTGCGGCTAAGAGGAAGATGGGCATGTGCTCAGCTCCCTGTCGACCGCGCGCCGCCGCTTCGTGCTCGGGGTGTGCGCCGTCGGCGTGGTCGCGGTGCTCGTGGTCGCCGCTGTCGTCGTGACCAAGGTCGCCGACACCGCCGATCCGGTGGCCCAGGACGAGCCAGGACCGGTGCTGCTCATCTCGGGGTACGGCGGTGGTACGACGGGGCTCGACGTCCTCGCGCGGGCGCTGCGCGACCAGGGGCGCAGTGTCACGATCGTGCCGTCGGTGGGCAACGGCACCGTCGACCTGCGTACCCAGGCCGAGCGGTTGGCCGAGGCGGCCGATGCCGCGCGCGACGCCACAGGCGCTGAGTCGGTCGACGTGATCGGCTACTCCGCTGGCGGCGTAGTCGCACGCCTGTGGGTCCGCGACTTCGGCGGCGACAGCGTCGCGCGGCGCGTGGTCACCCTGGCCTCACCACATCACGGGACCGACCTGGCTGCTCTCGCCGAGGCGACAGTGCCCGGTCAGTGCCCGGTCGCGTGCAAGCAGCTGGCCACCGACAGCGCGTTCCTCACCGCGCTCAACGCGGGTGACGAGACGCCCGACGGTCCTGAGTTCGTGTCGATCTGGTCGACGTCCGACACCGTTGTCACGCCGGCCGACTCAGCACGGCTCGACGGCGCACTCGACTTCACCGTGCAGAGCATCTGCGGCGCCGGCGAGGTCTCGCACGGCCAGATGCCCAGCAGCCCGGCCGTTCTCGGCTCGGTCCCGCTGCTGCTCGGG
>JACCZT010000158.1 GCA_013695785.1 Nocardioidaceae bacterium
CGGGCACGTACACCGATGCTGAGGTCGACGCGCTGGTCGACGCCGCGATTCGTGCGTGTGGGGACATCACCGCACACTGATCCCACCCGGGTGACCACGACACCACAAGGTCGTCGCGCCCGAGGTCAGGGCCTGCCGGTGCGCCAGTTCGCCACGGCCTGATCGAGGTCGTCCGAGTCGACCGACTGGATCTCACCGGCGCAGAGCCGCTTCTCGGAGTCCCAGTAGACGCGTGCGTCGTTGTCCTTGACGTGGTTGAAGGCGACCTGGATCCCGTCCTCAGACCGGGCCCGTCCCGCCGGCGTACCCGTGACCGATCGGGTGCCGTCAACCGCCTTGCCGAGATAGACGTCCCGGTCGGCCCGCAGGTCGTCCAGGTCGGACTTGCACCAGAATGTCCCGTGGTACGGCGCCGAAGCGCTGATGCACTTCACCAGCTCGGTGTCGGGCTCGGTGTCCGCGACGGGGTACTGCCCTGGCGACGGCACGAAGCAGTCTTGTCGGTCGAACAGGTAGCGAGCGAATCTGTGGAGACTGCGACTCTTGAACGGCTCTGGCACCGACGCGGCACCGGTGGGGGGATCGTCGGTGGGGTCGGCCGTCGGATCGTTCGTCGCAATCGCCGAGGGACTGGTCGGACTCGCCGAGGGACTGGTGGTGCCGTCGCGAGACGGGCCGGCTGAGTCGTTCCTGACCCCGCTCGAGGGATCGGCGCCCGCATCGGCCGCCTCTCCGTCCGGGCTGCCGACGTCCGGCAGCGACATGGCGAGCACGACGAGGAGCGCAGTCACCAACAGCACGGCGAGACCCGCCAGGACCAGCTTCCGGCCGGGTCCACGACGTGACCGAAGCGGCGGCCGGGGCGGCTCGTCTGCCCCAGTCCCGCGCTCGACGGCCCGAGGATGCCGTTCCTCAGCTCCTTGCGGGGGTCCGTTCGAACTCGGTGGTACGGCGGCGGCACCGACCCTTCCACCGGCCGTGAGCGGGACCGTGCCCGCCTGCCCGCGGCCGGCCAGGGACAGCAGCCTCCGCGTCTCCTCGACCGTGGGCCGTTGGTCCGGTTCCTTGCGAAGCAGTCGCATCAACAACGGCGCCAGCACACCGGCGTGCCGCGGCTCTGGCGCCGGTTCGTTGAGCACGGCGTCCAGGGCAGCCAGCTGACCGTCGCGCTCGAACGGGCCGTGACCCTCCAGTGCGGTGTACAACGTGGCACCCAGCGCCCACAGGTCCGCCGCTGGTCCGGACGCTCCCCCGCGGGCACGCTCTGGGGCTAGGTACGACGCCGAACCGATCACCACTCCTGTGGTGGTGATCCCGGGGTCGCGATCTCGATGCGCGATGCCGAAGTCGGTGAGCACCGCACCTCGCCTCGTGAGCAGCACGTTCGCGGGTTTCACATCTCGATGCAGCACGCCGGCGCGATGCGCTGCCTCCAGGGCGTCGATCAGCGAGCTCCCGATGGCTATCGTGTCGGCCAACCCCAGCCGTCCGGCGTCACGGACCACGTCAGCGAGCGTCGGGCCTTCGAGCAGCTCCATCACGATCCACGGGTGCCCGTCCTCGGCGAACACGTCGTACACGCTCACTGCCGCGACGCTGGCGACGCCGCCAGCGGCCCTGGCCTCCCGCATGACGCGCTGCTGGGCCTGCCTTCGCTCCTGCTCGTCGAGCTGGCCCGGAGGAATCACCTCCTTGACGGCCACCATCCTGTCGAGCTTCTGGTCCTGTGCAGCCCACACGACGCCCATGCCGCCCTGGCCGACCACCCGGATCAGGCGGTATCGGCCACCGAGAACCCGGCCCGGACGCGAGTCGCTCATGCAGCAACTCTAGATCGTGTTCCCGATTTCGGGGGTCGAAGGACCACCAGCGGGACCACGAGCGAGGAGCGTGCCCGGTACGGGTCGCTGACCTGCGGTGATGTGGTGCCGGGTGTGGGACTCGAACCCACACATCCTTTCGGACAATGGTGTTTGAGACCATCGCGTCTACCGATTCCGCCAACCCGGCATGGGTACGGTGGGTGGTGCCGCGCGATAACCTTCTCACGTGAGCACCCCCGCCGCGGCAGCACCCCCGAGCCGCCGAGTGGTCATCGCCGAGGACGAGGCCCTGATCCGTCTCGACCTCGCCGAGATGCTCGTCGAGGAGGGTTACCGGGTCGTGGGGCAGGCCGGTGACGGGGCGCGAGCCGTCGCGTTGGCCGAGTCCGAGCGCCCCGACCTTGTCGTGATGGACGTCAAGATGCCAAGGCTCGACGGTATCTCTGCCGCAGAGCAGATCGCCGAGCGGCGGATCGCACCGGTCGTGATGCTGACGGCTTTCAGCCAGCGCGAGCTTGTCGAGCGCGCGCGTGATGCTGGCGCGATGGCGTACATCGTCAAGCCGTTCAGCAAGTCCGACCTGATGCCCGCGATCGAGATGGCCTTGAGCAGGTTCGCCGAGATCGCTCAGCTCGAGAGCGAGGTTCACGACCTGGCCGAGCGCCTTCAGACGCGCAAAGTGGTCGAACGCGCCAAGTCCGTCCTGCAGGAGCGGCTGTCGCTGTCCGAACCCGACGCGTTCCGCTGGATTCAGAAGACCGCGATGGATTCGCGACTGTCCATGCGTGCCGTCGCCGATGGCGTCGTCGCCGGCGGGCGGCAGACCGGCTAGAAAGGTCACAACTTGGCAACATCACGCACCGAACGGCTGACTGTCACGTGTGCGTGACCTTCGGCCGCTAGGTTCAGGAGCACTGCACCGCCTCGCTTCGACGCGGCCGCAGCACCGCACTCTCGACCCAACCCGGAGGATTCATGAGACGCCCCTCACACGTGGCGCGAATTGCGGCCGTGGCCGCTGCAAGCACACTCGTGCTCGCAGCCTGTGGCAGCGACAGCGACACCAGCGATGAGCCAAGCGCGAGCAGCAGTCAGGCCGAAGGTGGCCAGGTCTCGACCAACACGCAGATCTACTTCGTCGACGGCAACACC
>JACCZT010000186.1 GCA_013695785.1 Nocardioidaceae bacterium
CGCCGCGGACGGCGTCGACGCCTCGTCCCCACTACACCCGCCGAGTAGGAGAGCACTGACCGCAAATACACCTAAGAAAGTAGACTTACGTGTGTTCATGCGTCAAGTATGGCTCCGGCTTCTCCCCAGCCACGACAAACGACCCCGCGACGCGCCGTTGGTCAGCGACGGCGAAGGGTGTTCGCGCGGAAGTTGCCCGTCCAGATCTTCGACACCTGAACAGGCGTGCCCGAGCGCGACGAGTGCAGGATCCGACGGTCCCCGTCACGGTTGCGGCCCCAGTAGAAACCGGCGTGATAGATACCGCTGCTGCCGAAGAAGAAGATCAGGTCACCCTTTTGCATGTTCTTCTTGCTGACATGGCGACCCTTGCCGTAGTACTGCGCCGAGCTGGTGCGCTCCAGCGAGATGCCCGCATTGCGGTAGGAGAACTGAATCAGTCCCGAGCAGTCGAAGCTGTTGGGACCGGTACCGCCGTAGGCGTACCGGTCGCCGACCTGGCGCTTGGCGACGCGCATGGCGACGTTGATCTGGTGGTGGCGGCGGTGCGTGCGGCGCTCATACCTTGTCGAGTCACCCCGGTCACTGCTGTGGGCCGAGACGATGGTCGTGACAGCATTGGAATTGGCTTTGGTGAGTGTCGTGGCACCGGCACCGCTGGCCGTGGAGAGGGCCAGGACGAGTGCGATGAACGTGGCGACGGGCAGCGCAAGGAGCGACTGCCGGCGATTGCTCGCGAGCATAGAAGAGTCCTTTCCACGCCTGCGAAGTCAGCTGTCGGGTTTGGGCGAAAAGGTGCCCAGCCGGTACGTGACCGGCTACACCCCGAGCCCGGTCATCATGACCAGGCAAAATTGGGTCCTCCGCTCCTGCCAGGTTCTAGGTCGGGAAACAGGGGCGTGCGACCGGCGGCAGGACTCGGCGTTACCGGAGCACGCTGTGCAGTTGTGGGTGGCCCGCACACGGCGAGCCTCCGCGACTGTACGTGCCACGTGGGGGTGTACAAACATGAACGGCCACGCCAGGGCGCATAGTGTGACGTAAGTCACACCGGAAAGAGGTTTCGTGCCGCGGCGTAGATTCTTGGCATGACCCCGCTGCGCACAGGTTCCACCGCTGCCAAGCCCGGCCGCCCCGACCCCACGACGCTGGGTGCGCTGCGCTCGGCGGGGTTGACGTACAGGTCGGTCAAGGCGGAGATGCGCGACAACCTCGTCGGCCTGCTGAGGTCCGGGCGGCCGAGCCTGCCAGGGATCATCGGGTTCGACGACACCGTGGTGCCTGCCCTCGAACGTGCCGTCCTCGCGGGCCACGACATCGTCCTGCTCGGCGAGCGTGGACAAGGCAAGACCCGGATCATGCGCAGCCTGGTCGGGCTGCTCGATGAGTGGACACCGGTGATCGCCGGCTCAGAGCTACGCGAGCACCCACTCTCGCCGGTGACGAACGGCTCGCGGCGGCTGCTGGCCGAGCTCGGTGACGAGCTGCCGGTCTCCTGGGTGCACCGCGAGGAGCGGTACGGCGAGAAGCTCGCGACCCCCGACACCAGCGTGGGTGACCTGATCGGGGACGTCGACCCGATCAAGATCGCCGAGGGACGAAGCCTTGGTGACCCCGAGACCATCCACTACGGGCTGCTCCCCCGCGCCAACCGCGGCATCTTCGGCATCAACGAGCTGCCCGACCTCGCCGAACGCATCCAGGTCGGCTTGTTCAACGTCCTGGAGGAACGGGACCTGCAGGTACGCGGCTACGCCCTGCGGCACCCGCTCGACATCTTCGTCGTCGTCTCGGCCAACCCCGAGGACTACACGAACCGCGGTCGCATCATCACCCCGCTGAAGGACCGCTTCGGCGCCGAGATCCGTACCCACTACTTGCAGGAGCTGGACGACGAGGTCGCTCTTGTCCTGCAAGAGGCCGAGCTGGTAGCCGACGTCCCACACCACCTGGTCGAGGTGATCGCCCGCTTCGTGTACGAGCTGCGCGGCTCGACGGCGGTGGACCATCGTTCGGGGGTTTCGGCAAGGTTCGCCATCGCCGCCGCCGAAGGTGCGGCCGCCTCGGCGCTGCGCCGCGCGGCGCTGACCGATGCCGACGCCGGCGAGTCGCCGGTGGCGCGGATCGCCGACCTGCCCGACGTCGTGCCCGCCTTGCGCGGCAAGGTCGAGTTCGAGATGGGTGAGGAGGGGCGGGAGGAGGAGCTGCTCTGGCACCTGCTGCGGATCGCCACCGTCGACACCTTCCGCGAGCGGCTCGGCGGGCTGGACCTCACTGCCTTTACGGAGCGTTTCGCTGATGGCGAGGTGATCGAGACCGGACCGCTGGTGCCCGGTGAGCGGCTGCTGGAGCAGATGGGGAACGTCGCCGGCCTTGCCACCGTCCTGAGCCGGCTCGGCGTCGATGAGGACACCGTCTCGGCCGGTCAAGCTGCGGCTGCCGTGGAGTTCGTCCTCGAAGGACTTCACCTCACGCGACGGCTCGCCAAGGACGAGGTCGACGGCCGGACGGTCTACGGAGCCTGAGGTGGCAGCGCAGCGACGGCCACGCGGCTACCGTTACGGCCCCTGGCGCGGTGGCCGCGATCCCCTCGCCCCGCCGTTCGACGCCCGCGCGGCCGTCGACGCCATCGGTGCGGACGTGATGGGCGGGTCGAACGTCCGCAGCGCCGTCGAGCGCTTGCTGCGGCGCGGCATGTCCGGACGAGAAGGACTCGACGCCCTGCGTGAACGCCTGCGCAAGCGGCGTGCGGAGGTGCGGCAGCGTGGCAACCTTTCGGGCACGCTCGACCAGGTACGCGCCGCCCTAGACCAGGCACTCGCATCCGAACGCGCCGAGCTCGCTGCCCGCGACGACGATGCGGCGCGGCTGTCCGAGATGAACCTGGACACCGTCCCCGACGACACGGCAACGGCCGTACGAGAGCTGGACGGCTATGACTGGCAGTCCGACAAGGCGCGACAGATCTTCGCCTCGATCAAGCAGCTGTTGCGCACCGAGATCCTCGACGCGCAGTTCGCCGGCATGAAGCAGGCGTTGTCCGGTGACGACGCCGAGACGATGGCACGGGTGCGCGACATGATCGCCGACCTCAACCAGCTGCTTGCCGACCACGCGGCCGGACACGACACCACCGAGCAGTTCGAGCAGTTCATGGAGCAGCACGGAGAGTTCTTCCCCGAGCAGCCTAGGGACACCGACGACCTGATCGACATCCTCGCCCGCCGGCAGGCCGCAGCCGAACAGCTGATGCGTTCCCTGTCGCCCGACCAGCGCCGGGAGCTCGGCGAGCTGATGGCCGGCGCGGCCGACGACCTTGACTTGCAGAGCCAGCTGTCGCAGCTGCAAGACAACCTGCACGCACTTCGCCCGGGAATGATCCGCGCCCGTGGGCCCGCCGACATCGACGGCGATCAGGGGCTCGGGTACGGCGACGCTGTGGGCGCGGTCGCCGACCTCGCCGACCTCGAACAGCTCGAGGCACAGCTGTCGCAGGACTACGGCGGTGCCAACCTCGACGACGTCGACGTCGACGCGCTCGAGCGGCAGCTCAGCCCCGCTGCCGTACGCGACCTGCGCGGCCTGCGGGAGCTCGAGCGCGAGCTGGAGCGGCAGGGCTACCTGCAACGCGAGGCCGGTGAGCTCACCTTGACACCCAAGGCGCTTCGCCGGATGGGAGAGTCGGCGCTGGCCAAGGTCTTCGAGAGGCTTGATTCGGCCAACACCGGACACCACCGCCAGTACCGCCCCGGCAGGGCCGACGACCGTACGGGTGTGACGTTGCCGTGGCACTTCGGCGACGAGCGCCCGATCGACCCGACCTCGACGGTGCGCAAGGCGGTCCTCCGGCAGGCCGCGAGCGGTGTCGGCTCGAGCACGTCGGTCGCTCTGCTGCCCGAGGACTTCTGTGTCGCCGAGACCGAGGACCGTACGACAGCGGCGGTGGCCCTGTGCGTCGACCTGTCCTTCTCGATGGTGCAAGAGGACCGCTGGGCACCGATGAAGCAGACCGCGCTGGCACTGTCGCACCTGGTCTCCACGCGGTTCCGCTCCGATGCGCTGGAGATCATCGGGTTCTCGCGGATGGCCCGGCGGCTGACGGCGGGTGAGCTCGCCGCGGTCGAGCCGTCGTGGGAGCAGGGCACCAACCTGCAGCACGCGCTGGTGCTCGCCGGCCGTCACCTGGCCCGGCACGCCGACGCCGAACCCGTCGTCCTGATCGTCACCGACGGCGAGCCGACGGCGCACCTCGAGCGCGACGGGCGGGCGCAGTTCTGCTGGCCGCCGCTGCCC
>JACCZT010000015.1 GCA_013695785.1 Nocardioidaceae bacterium
GATGCGGACTTCTTCATCGCTCGTACGTCACCGAACGCCAACACGAGCTCCGCGCCGAAGCCACCGCCGCCTGAGATGCCTCAGGGGCGACGGACCTGCAGGACCCGAAAGCCCTGCACACTGGTGAGCCGTTCGGTGGGCCAGTCGTTCTCGACGAGCCAGCGCTGCAACGAGTCCGAGCCGAGATTCTTGCCCATGACCAACCGCGCGGTCCCGCCGGCCGCAAGCCGCGGAAGCCAACGCAGCAGCAGCTCGTGCAGCTCGGCCTTGCCCACCCGGACCGGGGGGTTCGACCAGATCATGTCGTACGACACGTGCGGCGGCGACTGGTCGGGCGTCATCGCGTGCACCCGGTCGAGGACACCGAGGCGTTCGGCATTGACCCGGGTCAGTTCGAGCGCACGACTGTTGGTGTCCACCGCGTGCACCACGACACCGGGGCAGGTCGCAGCGATCGCGCAGGCGATCGGACCCCACCCACAGCCGAGATCGAGGACCGTCCGCGACCGGGTCGGCGGTTGGCTCGCCTGCAGCAGTACGGCTGTCGCCTTGTCCAACCGCGCTGCAGAAAAAACCCCCCGCGCCGTCGTGAAGGCGAAGCTGCGACCCCAGATCTCAGCCTCCACCAGCCTTCGCACGTCGGCGACCTCGGGGTCCGCGGTGAAGTAGTGCTCGGTCACAGCCCGGCCTCACCCGATCGCGCATCCAGCTCCTTGCGTGCTCTCACCGATGCCTTGCGGCGCCACGACTCCGTCACCAGCTCACGCAGCTCGTCGGAGTCCACGCTCTCCAAGTTCACAAGCACCGCGTCGTACCCGTCGTAGTGGGGAGTGGTGTAGTACGCCGGGTCATCCGAGGCGAGCAAAGCCCGCTTCTCCTCGGTGCTGCAGAACAGCACCACGCCGCCGTCGGCCTCGCCGCGAAGTCGGGCGAAGCCCTTGCCGGCCACCTTCAACGCCGCCGTGCCGTACCACGTCGACTCCTCCACCTGTGGCAGTGTGCGTGCGAACGAGACCACGTCCTCCCAGGTCATCACCGTGCCAGCGTAGCGATCAGCGCTCTGGTGCAGGGGTGCTCATCTCCGGCAAGCCCTCGCCGCGACGTCTTCTCGACTGGGACGCACGCACCGCAAGCCCCGCCGTGTCCGGGTATACGACCTCCTCGAGCGTCAGGCCGCGCGCCGGCATCACCGTCACCTGCGGTTGGCGACGGCGACCCTCCAGCACACCCGTGAGCCACTGGGCGTCGTGCCGACCCTCACCGACCGCGACCAGGCCGCCGAGCAGCGCGCGGACCATCGAGCGACAGAACGCGTCAGCCACAACCGTCGTCTCGACCACGTCCGCTACCCGCGCACTGGACAGCTCCAGCAGGGTCCGCACGCTGGTCGCGCCCTCGCGCTTCCTGCAGAACGCCGCGAAGTCGTGTTCCCCGAGCAGCCCGCGGCCGGCGGCCGTCATCGCGGGGACGTCGAGGGCGCGGCGGTGGTGCACCACGTGTCGGCGCGCGAGTGGGTCGGGTCCGGCCGGCGCATCGCAGAGGCGATAGACGTACCTGCGTCGCAAGGCGGAGAAGCGGGCGTCGAAACCGTCCGGGGCCGGCCGAAGGCCGCCCAGCCGGATGTCGTCAGGCAGCGCGCGGGAGAGACGTCGCGCCAGCTGGTCGGCATCGGAGTCGGGACCGAGGGCATCGAGCACGCCCGCCGGCAGGTCCACGTGCGCGACCTGGCCGCGCGCATGGACGCCGGTGTCGGTCCGGCCGGCGCACGTCAGCCGGGGTGCTTCGACCGAGCGCAGCACCCGCGACAGCGCAAGCTCGAGCTCGGCCTCGACGGTACGCAGCCCCGGCTGCGCAGCCCAGCCGTGGAACCCGGTGCCGTCGTAGGACAGGTCGAGTCGCCAGCGCACGCGGCCACCGTAACCGACCCGCCGGCGTGGCGAGGGTATCCAGTCGGCCGCGGAAATCGGTTTGTCGTGCCGGTGCGGTGTCCCACACTGGAGCCGTGGGACATGTGGAGCTCGTCGGCATCCGGTTCGACCTACCCGACGGACGGGTGCTGCTCGACGACGTGAGCTTCCGCGTCGGTGACGGCGCGAAGGTGGCGCTCGTGGGAGCGAACGGGGCGGGGAAGACGACGCTTCTTCGCATCATCGCCGGCGATCTCACGCCGCACGCCGGCGCCGTCACGCGCTCGGGTGGACTGGGCAACATGCGCCAGATGGTCGCGCGCGGCAGCGAGACCGTGCACGAGCTGCTGCTGTCGGTCGCCCCGCCCCGGGTCCGCGCCGCATCGGCGGCCGTCGACGCGCTCGAGCTCGAGCTGATGGAGCGCGACGACGAGAAGACGCAGATGCGCTACGCCTCGGCCCTCGCGGAGATGGCCGACGCCGGCGGGTACGACATCGAGGTCGTCTGGGACACCTGCTGCACCGAGGCGATCGGCGTGTCGTACGACGCGGCGAAATGGCGCGACCTGTCGACGCTCTCCGGTGGTGAGCAGAAGCGTCTCGTCCTCGAGGCGCTGTTGCGCGGGCCGGATGAGGTGCTGCTCCTCGACGAGCCCGACAACTTCCTCGACGTACCCGGCAAGACCTGGCTCGAGGACCGGCTCAACGCCTCGCCCAAGACCGTGCTTTACGTCAGCCACGACCGCGCGCTGCTCGCCAACACCGCGACCCGCGTGGTCACCGTCGAGCTCGGCGCCGCCGGAAACGCCGCCTGGACACACCCCGGTGGCTTCGCCTCGTACCACCAAGCCCGTCGCGCGCGATTCGAGCGGCTCGAGGAGCTGCGCCGCCGCTGGGACGAGGAGCACGCCAAGCTGCGCGAGCTGGTCCTGATGTACCGGCAGAAGGCCGCGTACAACTCCGACATGGCCGCGCGTCTACAAGCGGCCGTCACCCGGCTGGCGAGGTTCGAGAACGCCGGACCGCCCGAGGCCCTCCCGCGCGAGCAGAACGTCCGCATGCGGTTGGAAGGCGGTCGCACCGGCAAGCGCGCAGTCATCTGCGAGGGACTCGAGCTGCTCGGACTGATGAAGGCGTTCGACCTGGAGATCTGGTACGGCGAACGGGTCGCCGTGGTCGGGTCCAACGGTTCGGGCAAGTCCCACTTCCTGCGGTTGCTCGCCGCCGGCGGCAGCGACCCCGACATCGAGCACCAACCGGTCGGGGACACCCCGCCGCAGCCGGTCCGTCACACCGGCAGAGCGCGTCTGGGTGCCCGGGTGCGTCCGGGGTGGTTCGTCCAGACCCACGACCGACCCGAGCTCATCGGGCGCACCCTGCTGGAGATCCTGCACCGTGGCGACGACCACCGCGACGGCATGGGACGCGAGCTCGCCGCGCGCAAGCTCGACCGGTACGAGCTCGCGTACGCGTCGGAACAGAAGTTCGAGTCGCTCTCCGGCGGGCAGCAGGCACGATTTCAGATCCTCCTGCTCGAGCTGTCCGGTGCCACCTTGCTGCTCCTTGACGAGCCGACCGACAACCTCGACGTCCAGTCGGCAGAGGCGCTGGAGGAGGGTCTGGCCCAGTTCGCCGGAACCGTCGTGGCAGTCACCCACGACCGCTGGTTCGCCCGTGGCTTCGACCGCTTCCTCGTCTACGGCGCTGACGGGTCGGTGTACGAGACCCCCGAGCCGGTGTGGGACGAGGGGCGTGTGCAGCGCTCCCGCTGAGCGCCTGGCCGCCCCTAGCGGCACGCAAACGGGTTTGACCCGCTGGGGTCGATCTAGTAAGTTGGGTGAGTTGCCCCGAGGCGGCCACCTGTGGCGCGGTCTCGGGTGTGTTTGATGTTTGAGAACTCAACAGTGTGTCAAAAGTCGACGAGATTTTTGTTTGTTTGTTTTTTGTGACAGTTGTTTTGTCAGTGTTTTTGTTTGTTGGGTTTGGATTTTCTGTTTTTCGATG
>JACCZT010000023.1 GCA_013695785.1 Nocardioidaceae bacterium
GAGCTGGCGCGTCAGGTTGGTCGCGCGGGCGACGGGCAACCGCGCGGCGGCACCGGCGGAGGTTTTCCACGCCGAGGCCGTCATACCGGCAGCGCGGCGCTCGGCGACCACGACGCCGTGCGCCCCGAACCCAGCAGCGGACCGCACGACCGCCCCCAGGTTGCGCGGGTCGGTCACACCGTCGAGCATCACGATCAGCGGAGTCTCGCCCGCCTCGCGGGCACGCGTGAGCAGCTCGTCGGGGTGGGCGTACTCGTAGGACGGGATCTTGGCGGCCACGCCCTGGTGGACGGCACGGTCGGTCAGCCGGTCCAGCTCGCCCTTGGACACCTCCAGGACCGCCAACCCGCGCTCGGCGGCGATCTTGAAGAGCTCGCGGATACGGTCGTCACGGTCGGTGCCCTCGGCGACGTAGAGCGTTGTGACCGGCACTCCCTCGCGGGCGAGCTCGAGCACGGAGTTACGCCCGGCGACCCACTCGAAGTCGTCGGTCCGCTTCTTGCGCGGCTTCGGCGTCTGGCGACGGTCGGTTGCCCGGGCGGCGCGGTAGGCCTTGTGGTTGGGACGTTCCTCGGCCCGCGGCGTCGGTCCCCTGCCCTCGAGCCCGCGGCGAACACGCCCACCGGATCCGGCAGTCGGGTTGCCCTTGGCGTTCTTGGAGATGGCGCCTCGGCGCTTGGAGTTGCCGGGCATCAGTGGAGTCCTCGTGTCGTGACTGACCAGCGGGGGCCGTCAGGGGTGTCCTCGACCTCGACGCCGGCGGCATTGAGGTCGTCGCGCACGCCGTCGGCGGTGTCGTAGTCCTTGGCCGCGCGCGCGGCTGAGCGCTTCTCGATGAGGCTCCGCACAAGCACGTCGAGAGCGGCGTGCTCCCCGGAGCGCTCGCCTGCGGTGTCCCAACCCGGCGCGAGCGGGTCGAGCCCGAGCACGTCGAGCATGCGGCGTACCGCGGCCAGCTCGGAGACCAGCGCGTAGGAGTGGCCGTCGGCGAGCAGCTTGTTGCCGGTGCGCACCGACTCCTGCAGCGCGGCGAGCGCGGCGGGTACGGCAAGGTCGTCGTCCATCGCTGCGGCGAAGCCCGTCGTGACCGAGCCGCCGAGCTCAGTGAGGTCGACCGGGGCACCGGTGACCTCGGCGGCACGGCGTACGAAACCCTCGATACGACCGAACGCTGTTGCTGCCCCGGCGAGCGAAGCCTCGGAGAACTCGATGATCGATCGGTAGTGCGCGGCCACGAGGTAGTAGCGCAGGTCGATCGGGCGTACCCGCTTGACGACCTCGCTGACCAACATCGAGTTGCCGACCGACTTGCTCATCTTCGCGCCGTCCAGGGTGAGCATCGCGTTGTGCATCCACAGCCGGGCGAACCGCTGGCCCGCGGCGTGGGACTGCGCCAGCTCGTTCTCGTGGTGGGGGAAGCGCAGGTCCAGGCCGCCGCCGTGGATGTCGAACTCGTGGCCGAGGTACTTCGCCACCATGGCCGAGCACTCCAGGTGCCAACCCGGCCGGCCGCGGCCCCACGGTGTCGGCCACGACGCAGTGTCCGGCTCACCGAGCTTGTGGCCCTTCCACAGCGCGAAGTCCCGTGGGTCGTGCTTGCCCCGCGGGTCCGCATCGGCGGCAGCCTCCATGTCGTCCAGGCGCTGGTTGGACAGCTCGCCGTACGGGGACCACGACCGTACGTCGAAGTAGACGTCGCCCGAGCTGTCCGTCGCGGGATAGGCATGTCCCGCCGCGACGAGCTCCTGGACCAGCTCGACCATCTCGGGGATGTGCCCGGTCGCCCGCGGCTCGTAGGTCGGCGGCTTGCAGCCAAGGGTGGCGTACGCCTCGTGCAGCGCGCGCTCGTTCTCGTACGCGATCGCCCACCAAGGGCGGCCCTGCTCCTCGGCCTTGGCCAGCACCTTGTCGTCGATGTCGGTGATGTTGGCGACCAGTGTCACCTCGGTGCCCTCGTGCTCGAACCAGCGGCGCAGGACGTCGAAGACGACCTCCTTGCGGATGTGGCCGATGTGCGGCGGTCCCTGAACGGTCAGGCCGCAGTGATAGATCGAGACCT
>JACCZT010000027.1 GCA_013695785.1 Nocardioidaceae bacterium
CGAGACTGGGCTGAACAATCAGCGCAGTTTCGTGCGTCGATCGGGAACTCGGGGCGCGCTGCGGTTGGCACGGTTCGCTCCCGACTCTTCCCAGCCCGACAACGGTTGTCGCTCGATATCGAGCAAACCCGCCCCCTGACCGGCCGTGACTCTGCCACAGGACGTCCATCCACACGAACGAAGGATCTGCCATGTCTGATTTCAACAACCTCATCCCGCCGCCCGCATAGCCGCTGGCAGCCGATCGCGAGCAATGCTGAGGCACGTCGGCCTCCCCTCCCGATTGCGTGCATCTGGCGTTTGCAGAGCAACGAGCAATAGGATCCGAAGGTGGACGATCTCGCGGCGGTAGATATCGACGGCGGCCTGCTCCTTGGTCACGACGGCTCCCAGTTCGCCGATGCGGCCCTTACCTGGGCGCTGGGACTAGCCGACCGCCTTGACGCGCCAGTGACGGTGGTGCGTGCTTGGACGATCACAACGGCGCCGCGGCCATCGACGTGGGAGTTCGGCTACGTCCCGCCCCTCGCAGAGTTCGCCATGGCCGTTCGTGAAAAGCTGGAGTCCGATGTAGCGCCGCTCCTGGAAGGCTTCGCGCAGGTGCGAGCGACATGCCAAGCGGTCCACGGAAGGGCAGCCGCGCAACTGGTCGAAGCCTCCCTGCAGGCGGACATGCTAGTGGTCGGACCTCGCGGTCTCGGAGGCTTCGCCGGTCTCGTGATGGGCTCAACCACCGAGCAGTTGGTACGCCATGCAAAATGTCCCGTCGTCGTCGTACGCGGGCAGGGCGTCCTGGCCAGCACTCCCGTGGCGCAACAACGACTTGATGCTGCGATCGAACCCGATGCCGGCCATGAGTAGTCGGTGAAGGTTTCGCCGACACCCGATCCTCATCGACTGGTTCAGCGGGTAGCGCGCGGCGCGAGCCGGCCGGTCCGGTCGGCCCACCGCTCGAAGACCACCGTGAAGAACGGCGGGACGCCGGCGGTCAAGCCCAGTGCGGCCGTCGTGAGGCTCCAGCCGAACGTGCGCCAGGCCACGAGGCAGGCGATGACGTACGCGACGAAGATGGCGCCGTGGATCGGCCCGAACACGTGCACGCCCGTCTCGTCGCCGGAGATGACGTGCTTGAAGAGCGTCCCCACGAGCAGTCCGGCCCACGAGAACGCCTCCGCGACGGCGACGACGCGGAACCACCTGCGCACCAGCTGAACGCGGCCGCCTGCGGTCTGTGTCCAGGATGTGGAGGTCACGGCCCAACGCTAGCGGTGCAGTGCGGACAATGGGGTCATGGCGTTTCTGCTCCGCGTAGAGCTCCCCGACGTTCCCGGGTCACTCGGGGCGCTGGCGACCGCGCTCGGCGCTGCCGGCGCCGACATCGAGGCGATCGAGATCATCGAGCACCGCTCGGACGGCGTCGCGATCGACGACGTGCTGCTCGAGCTGCCGACCGACGTGATGCCCGACGCCCTCGTCACTGCGTGCCACCGGCTCGACAAGGTACGCGTGCAGTGGGTCTCGCGCTACAACGCCGGCGCTCACCTCAGCATGGATCTGGAGGCGGTCGAGGAGTTCACCGCCGCGGCGCAGAAGTCCCTCGAGAAGCTCATCGACATGATTCCGGCGACGTTCCGTGCCGACTGGGCGGTCGGGCTGTGCCGTACGGCCGCCGGCATCGAGGTCCTCCGGGCGACGCCGACAGCACCGAAGAAGCTGCCCGGCGACCTCACCGGCTGGTTCGGCGTGACGAAGGTGTGCCGGTTGGATCCGGTCGAGTCGTGGGACTCCACGCTGCTCGCCGCGGCACCGGTGAGCGACGACGTCGTGGTCGTCATCGGTCGCCACGGCGGCCCCGCCGTCCTGGACTCCGAGCTCGCCCGCCTCGGTCACCTGGTGGCGCTGGCCGCCTTCGTCAGCTCTTCCTCGTGACGGGGGACGATCGCGGACCGACGCGGGCGACGACACCACACAAGACGGCGAGCACCAGACACAGCGGCGAATAGAGCACGAGATCCATTGTCGCGTTGCTGGAGTCCGAACCGATGGACATCAGACCGATCAGCGCTCGTAGTAGCAGCACCGTGGCCACTCCCCAAGTGCCGACGGAGAACACCCACGGGGGTACCTGAGCGCCCCAGATGCCGGCGCGGCCCGTGACGAGGAGTGCGGCCACCCCCAGGAGCAAGGTCACCACCAGGGTCGCTGCCGGTGACGGGAACGTCGAGGCTGGTCCTCCCCAGACGATCTCGGAAAGGCTCTCCTTGTCCGTGAACGGCCATGTTCCTCCGGCCGCCCAGATGGCATGGAGGCCGCCGAGGGCGATGAAGGCCGAGGCGGCGGCGATGGCAGCGGTACGTGCGAGGGCAGAACGATCTGTCCGGATATTGTCATTCGTCACGGCACCAACGTTAGAGAGCACGCCGGCGCCACGTCATCAGGGACAGCCCCGAGATCCTCCCGAGCGTTGCAGTCAGGGAGATGCCGCGCTCGCCACTTTCGTCAGCTCTTCTTCGTGACAGGAGTGTGGACCGAGTGGGCGCGTCCGAGCGTGGCAACCTCTCGCTCCATGTCAGGCACCAGCTTCTTGGTGAGGCGGTGCACGAACGGTTCGGCGACCGCTGAGACCACCAGCTGGCGGGTCCAGTGCGACACCACGACCTCACCGGGCACGTAGACCCGGCGCGACCGCTTCTGCATGCCGGCGGTGATCAGCTCGACGCACGTCTGGAGCGTGGTCGTCTTGTTCGCCGGCCAGGGCAGCTTCTTGCGCAAGGCGCGAAAGGTCGGCAGATCCGCCTCCGCGCCTCGGACGATGTCGGTGTCCACCCACGACGGATGGCACACGCCGACACCGATGCCGAGGTGCGCGACCTCCTGGCGGCAGGCGAGCGCGAGCGCCTCGGCGCCGGCCTTGCTCGCGTTGTACGCCGCCAGTCCGGCCAACGGGGTGAACGCTGCCTGGGAGGAGACCACCAGGGCGTACCCGCCGGACTTCTGTAGGTACGGGATCGTGGAATGCAGCGTCCGGTAGACGCCGGTGAGGTTGACGTCGACCACCCGCTCGAAGTCCTCGGCGGCGATCTGGCGCACGGTGCCGTAGCTAGAGATGCCGGCGTTGGCAAGGACGAGGTCGATGCGACCGAAGTGCTCAGCCGCGGCCATGACGGAGGACGTATGGCTGGTCACATCGCGGTCTGGGATCGTGGACCCATGACCGAACCCACCCCCGACCCGCCTGCCGTCTCTGAGATCTTCGACGCTGACGCCTGGCGAGACGTCCCAGGATTCGCGGACCTGAGCGACATCACGTACCACCGCGCGGTCGACCAGGGCACGGTACGGGTCGCCTTCGACCGCCCCGAGGTGCGAAACGCGTTCCGGCCGCACACGGTCGACGAGCTGCTGCGTGTCCTCGAGCACGCGCGGACCAGCTCCGATGTCGGCTGCGTGCTGCTGACCGGGAACGGCCCGTCGCCGCGGGACGGCGGGTGGGCGTTCTGCTCCGGCGGTGACCAGCGCATTCGGGGCCGGACGGGCTATCAGTACGACGACGGGTCGGGCGGCGGAGACGACGGTGGCGACGTCCCTGTCACGGCCGATCGGGCGCGGCTCGGCCGACTGCACATCTTGGAGTGCCAGCGGCTGATCCGGTTCATGCCCAAGGTCGTCATCTGCGTCGTACCGGGCTGGGCAGCCGGCGGGGGACACTCGCTGCATGTCGTCGCGGATCTGACGCTTGCCTCGGCTGAGCATGCCCGGTTCAAGCAGACCGACGCCGATGTCGCGAGCTTTGACGGTGGGTTCGGATCGGCGTACCTCGCGCGCCAGGTCGGGCAGAAGCTCGCCCGCGAGATCTTCTTCCTCGGCGAGGAGTACTCCGCCGCGGACGCCCATCGGATGGGCATGGTCAATGCGGTCGTCCCGCACGCCGAGCTCGAGGCGGTCGCCCTGCAGTGGGCCGCCAAGGTCAATGCCAAGAGCCCGACGGCGCAGCGCATGCTGAAGTACGCCTTCAACATGATCGACGACGGCCTGGTCGGCCAGCAGCTCTTCGCCGGGGAGGCGACGCGGCTGGCGTACGGAACCGACGAGGCGACCGAGGGACGCGACGCCTTCCTCGACAAGCGTGACCCGGACTGGTCGG
>JACCZT010000028.1 GCA_013695785.1 Nocardioidaceae bacterium
GGCGGTGGTCGGCCCGCTGGCCACATTCGCCGAGCCGCACTCCTACGACCTCTGCGAGGAGCACGCGGTGCGCCTCACCGTGCCCCGTGGCTGGGAGGTGCTGCGCCACGTCGGCGAGTTCCCGGCCCCGATCCCGCACGCGGACGACCTCGAAGCGCTCGCCGACGCGGTGCGTGAGGCGGCTCTGCCGCCGGCGACGCCCGAAGAACCCCCGGTGGGCGATGTCGGGCGTCGCGGACACCTGCGCGTGCTCCGCCCGCAGCGCTCGTGACGGCAGGACCGGCTGACGCACCCGCTGAGAGTGCGCGCTCGCGGCTCGACGCGGTCGTCAAGACGTACGACATCCGCGGCCGCGCGCCCGAGCAGCTCGACGCTACCCTCGCCGCTGCGCTGGGTGCTGCCTTCGCCGAGGAGGTGGGCGTCAGCAACGGCCGGGGGGTCGTTGCCATCGGCCGCGATATGCGGGACACCTCGCCGTACCTCGCGGACGCGTTCACCGACGCGCTGGTGGCCGCCGGGTCCGACGTCGTCGACCTCGGGCTGTGCTCGACCGACCTGGTGTACTTCTACTCAGGGACCCATGCGATGCCCGCGGTCATGGTGACCGCGAGCCACAACCCGGCCGCCTACAACGGCATGAAGCTCTGCCGCGCTGGCGCACGCCCGATCGGGCAGGGCTCCGGCCTGGAGGGCATCGCGGCAGCGGCTGCACGCATCCTTCAGTCCCCGCCGGCCCCCGGCAGAGTACGCGGCAGCGTCCGGCATCATGACGCGCGCTGCGACTACGCCGTACGCATGACCGATCTCGTCCCGATGCCCCTGACGCGACGCCGACGTCGGCTTCGGGTCGTGGTGGACGCCGGCAACGGCATGGGCGGTCACGTGGTGCCTGTCGTCTTCGACCGTCTCGATGTCGAGTTGGTCCCGATGTACTTCGAGCTCGACGGCAGCTTCCCCAACCACGAGGCCAACCCGCTCGACCCCGCCAATCTCACCGATCTGCAGGCCGCGGTCCTGGAGCACCGCGCCGACCTCGGCCTGGCCTTCGACGGGGACGCCGACCGGTGCTTCGTCGTGGACGAGTGCGGCAAGGCGGTCACGCCATCAGCGGTCACTGCACTCATCGCGGAAGGCTTCCTGCGTGAACGGCCCGGCGCCACCATCTTGTACAACGCCATCTGTTCGCGAGCTGTCCGCGAGATCATCGACGAGCACGGAGGAGTGCCCGTCCGTACGCCGGTGGGGCATTCGCGGGTCAAGGCCGAGATGGCGCGCACCGGGGCGCTCTTCGGTGGCGAGCACTCCGGTCACTACTACTTCGCGGACTTCTTCCTCGCCGACTCCGGCATGCTCGCGGCGTTGCACGTCATCGCGGCGCTGACCGCTTCGGCGACGCCGCTGTCGGACCTGATGGTCGCTTACGACCGCTACCCGGCCTCGGGCGAGATCAACCGTTCGGTCGCTGACACCGCGCCGGTGGTCCGGCGGGTCGCGGAGCACTTCGGTCACCGTGAAGGCGTCAGCATCGACTGGCTGGACGGCCTGAGTGTCGAGCACGAGCGGTGGTGGTTCAACCTGCGGGCGTCGGCGACCGAGCCCCTGTTGCGGCTCAACGCCGAGGGCGTGGACGATGAGGCCATGGCCGCGGTACGAGACGCGGTCCTCGCGCTGCTCGACGACGATTGACGAGAAGCGCAGTCCAGCCCACGACTCTCGATGAAGGTGGCCCCGATGAACCTCGATCCCGCACTCCTCGACATCTTGGTGTGTCCACAGTGCCGAACGGGGCTGTCCGTGGACGACGAACGCAATGAGCTCGTGTGCAGCCCGTGCGCCCTGGCCTACCCGGTACGCGACGACATCGCGGTGATGCTCGTCGACGAGGCCCGCCCGCTCAGGAGCTGAAACGTGTTCGACGACACGCTCCTGGACGACCCGGACGCGCTCCTGGCCGCCGACACCGAGCTGCGCCGGATCGCCGAGTCCGGCGCGCGCGTCCGCCGCGAGACCGACGCCGCGGCAGAGCAGCTGACCATGCTCGACAACACCTCGCGCCCCCGTGCGATCGTCGCAGCCGGCTCGGGCGGGCGTCTGCTGCGGGCGGTGCTCGAGCCGTCGTGCCCCGTCCCCTTCGTCGCCTGGTCCGGACCTGGCCTTCCTGGCTGGGCCGGACCCCTGGACCTGGTCGTGATCGCCGCGCCCGGCGCGGTCGACCGCGCCACGAGCGCTGCCGCCGCCGAGGCGGTCCGACGTGGCTGCACGGTGGTCGCGAGCTGCAGGCCGGACGGGGAAGTGGCTCTGCTCCTCGCCGGGCGCTACTCCACCGTGCTGCCTGCCGGCGACGATCTTCTCGCCGGTTCGGTCGTGGTGCTGCAGGCGCTCCACCTGCTCGGGCTCGGCCCGACCGTCGACGCCGACGAGGTGGCCGCCGGTCTCGACGAGGTCGCAACGGATTGCTCACCGTTCCGCGCTGTCGATGCCAACCCCGCCAAGCAGCTTGCGGTCGCGCTCGGCGACTGCACGCCGCTGCTGTGGGGTGGCTCGGCGCTCGCCGCGCGGGCGGCGCGTCGCATCGGTGAGGCCGTCCGACGCTCGGCGGGCCGTCCCACGGTCGCCGACGACGCCGACCACCTGCTGCCCGTCATCACAGGTGCACCGGCGCGCGACGTGTTCGCGGACCCGTTCGCCGATACCAGCGAAGGTGGTGACGCGCGGATCGAGCCGGCCCTCGTGGTCGTCGACGACGGGACTGATGAGCCGGTGTCGGGTGCGGACCGGCGCCTGCTCACCGCCGCGTGCGACGAGCGTGACTTCCGGGTCGAGGTGCTGACCGGCCACCAGGGTTCGCCGGTGGCACGGTACGCTTCCCTGCTCGCACACGGCAGCTACCTTGCCGCGTACCTGCGGATCGGGTTGCAACAGCCGCCCGGCGCGCCGACGGAGGATGTCTGATGGCAGGCCACGGCAACAAGGCAGTGGTCGCGGCGCTGCTGGCCAACAGCGGGATCGCGGTCACCAAGTTCGTCGCCTGGCTGCTCACCGGTGCCACGTCGATGCTCGCCGAGGCCGTCCACTCGGTCGCCGACGCGGGCAACCAGGCCCTCTTGCTCGTCGGCGCCAAGCGTTCGGCCCGCGAGGCCACCCCGGAACACCCGTTCGGCTTCGGCCGCGAGCGCTACATCTACGCGTTCATCGTCTCGATCGTGTTGTTCAGCCTCGGTGGGCTGTTCGCGCTCTACGAGGCATACCACAAGTATCACGAGGTCCACGCGGGCGAACCCGACCAGCTGCTGGACAGTCGCTGGTGGTGGGTGCCGCTGCTCGTGCTCAGCGCAGCCATCGTGATGGAGTCCTTCTCCTTCCGTACCGCGATCGTGGAGTCCAACAAGGTGCGCGGCGATGCGACCTGGTGGTCGTTCATCCGCAAGGCCAAGGCCCCCGAGCTCCCCGTCGTGCTGCTGGAGGACCTCGCGGCGCTGCTCGGCCTCATTTTCGCCCTCGCCGGCGTCTCGCTGACGCTCGCCACTGAGAACGGTTACTTCGACGTTGCCGGTGCTGCCGCCATCGGCACCCTCCTCGTCGTCGTCGCCGTCGTTCTCGCCATCGAGACCAAGAGCCTCCTGGTGGGCGAGGCAGCGACGCCGGAGTCCATCAAGGCGATCCGTGGTGCGCTGGACGCCGCCGACGGCGTCGACCGCGTGATCCACATGAAGACGCTGCACCTGGCACCGGAGTCCTTGCTCGTGGCGGCCAAGATCGCCGTGCGCCACGACGACACCGCCGCCGAGGTCGCCCAGGTCATCGACGCCGCCGAGCGCGCGATCCGGGCGGCCGAACCGGCGGCCGAGGTCATCTACCTCGAACCCGACCTGTACGACCGCGACCACACGCCGGATCCGCGGCCAGAGCCTCCGCACGCCCCGGCACACTGACTCTGACCGACCGGTACGCTGGAAGCATGGATTTCCACGTAGCCGACCTCGGCCTCGCCACGCTCGGACGCGCCGAGATCGATCTTGCCGAGCACGAGATGCCCGGGCTGATGGCGATGCGCGAACGCTACCGCGACACCGCTCCGCTGGCGGGAGCCCGGATCGCCGGGTCCTTGCACATGACGATCCAGACCGCCGTCCTCATCGAGACGCTGGTGGATCTCGGGGCCGAGGTGCGCTGGGCGAGCTGCAACATCTTCTCCACCCAAGACCATGCCGCCGCGGCGGTCGCGGTTGGGCGTGACGGCACGGTCGACGCGCCGGCCGGCGTACCCGTCTTCGCCTGGAAGGGCGAGACCCTTGCGGAGTACTGGGACTGTGCCGAGAAGATCCTCACCTGGCCCGGCGGTGCGGGGCCCAACATGATCCTGGACGACGGCGGCGACGCCACGATGCTCCTCCACCTCGGCATGGAGTACGAAAAGGCCGGGTTCGTGCCGCCGCCGGACAGCACCGACGACGCAGAGCTGCGCGAGGTGCTGGCCGTTCTGGGCCGTTCGCTGTCGGTCGACCCGAATCGTTGGACCACCATCGCCGCGGGCGTCAAGGGGGTCAGCGAGGAGACCACGACGGGCGTGCTGAGGCTGTACGACCGGATGCGCGACAACACCTTGCTGTTCCCTGCGATCAACGTCAACGACTCGGTCACCAAGAGCAAGTTCGACAACAAGTACGGCTGTCGCCACTCGTTGATCGACGGCATCAACCGCGCGACCGACGTGCTCATCGGTGGCAAGGTCGCGGTGGTGTGCGGGTACGGAGACGTCGGCAAGGGCTGCGCGGAGTCGCTGCGCGGGCAGGGCGCACGCGTGATCATCACCGAGATCGACCCGATCTGCGCGTTGCAGGCCGCGATGGACGGTTACCAGGTAGCGCGCCTGGACAGCGTGATCGCCGATGCCGACATCGTCATCACCGCGACCGGCAACAGGGACGTCGTCAGCGCCGAGGCGATCGGCGCGATGAAGCACCAAGCGATCCTGGGAAACATCGGCCACTTCGACAACGAGATCGACATGGCCGGCCTCGCCCGCACCAGCGGCGTCACCCGTACGACGATCAAGCCGCAGGTCGACACCTGGACCTTCCCCGACGGCAAGCTGGTCATCGTGCTGTCGGAGGGCCGCCTGCTCAACCTCGGCAACGGCACCGGCCACCCGTCGTTCGTCATGTCCAACTCCTTCACCAACCAGGTGCTGGCCCAGATCGAGCTGTTCACCAAGAACGACCAGTACCCCGTCGGTGTCTACGTCCTGCCCAAGCACCTCGACGAAGAGGTCGCCCGGCTGCACCTGGCCGCCCTCGGCGTCGAGCTCACCGAGCTCACCAAGCAGCAGGCGGCTTACCTCGGCGTCGAGGTCAACGGCCCGTTCAAGTCCGATGCGTATCGGTACTGATGAGGACCAGCATGGAAGGCAACGCCGAACCGGCCCCGACGAGCGGCGGCGACCGCGTGCTCGTCGTCGATGACGACCGCGCGCTTGCCGAGATGCTCACGATCGTCCTCCGCGGTGAGGGGTTCCAGTCCTCGGTCTGCAGCACCGGCACCGACGCACTGTCGGCATTCCGCTCCTACAAGCCCGACATCGTCCTGCTAGACCTGATGCTGCCGGGCAAGAACGGTATCGACGTCTGCCACGAGATCCGCGCCGAGTCCGGTGTGCCGATCGTGATGCTGACGGCCAAGAGCGACACGATCGACGTCGTGGTCGGCCTGGAGTCCGGCGCGGACGACTACGTCATCAAACCGTTCAAGCCCAAGGAGCTGGTCGCCCGGATCAGAGCCAGGATGCGCACGTTTGAAGATGCGCCGCCAGAAGTCCTGACGATCGGTGACCTCACCATCGACGTTGCCGGTCACAACGTCACCCGCGCGGGGGAGCCGGTGTTCCTCACGCCGCTGGAGTTCGACCTGCTGCTGTGCCTGGCGCGCAAGCCTTGGCAGGTGTTCACCCGCGAGATCCTGCTCGAACAGGTCTGGGGATACCGGCACGCCGCGGACACGCGACTCGTCAACGTCCATGTGCAACGCCTGCGCTCCAAGATCGAGAGCGACCCCGAGAGCCCCGAGATCGTGGTGACCGTCCGCGGTGTCGGGTACAAGGCCGGAACGCCCGCCTGACCGGGCCGAGCCGTGAGCCCATGACACCGAGCGCGCGTGACGTCGCCAGGGATGCCGGGACGGCGTCGCTCCGCGCCCTGAGGGCCACCACCGGGTTGTGGCGTCGATCCATCCAGGCGCGCGTCGTGCTCGGCACCATGGTGCTCTGCTCGATCGTGATCGGCCTGCTCGGTTGGGCACTGCTTCGCCAGGTGGCGGACGGCCTGGTCGACGCACGTACCTCGGTCGCGGTCGCAGAAGCCCAGGCCGGCTTCGAAAACTCCCAGGAGGAGCTCGACGCCAGCCTCGTCTCCGCCACCAACACCCAGTCCCAGGTGCTGTCGGCGCTCATCGACAACATCACCAGCCGCAGCGGGTCGCCACGGTCCTACGAGGTGGTCCTGCAGGGGCCGCTATCGGCCAACGGCAAGGTCGGCCCCGACGCCGGCACCCGCTCGTCGGCAGAGATCGAGGCGGCGGCCATCCCGGCATCGCTGACCGACGCGATCGCGCGCAACACCAGGACGCACTGGACCTACACCCGCCTGGAGCTCACCGGTCCGACAGACGCCCCACCAGCCGTCGTCGTCGGCACCCAGCTGCGGCTCCCCACCGGCAACGAGCGGTACGCGCTGTACTACCTGTTCTCGATGTCCGACCAGCAACGGACCCTCGACCTGGTCGGGCGTGCGCTGCTGTCAGCAGGCGTGGCGCTCACCTTCCTCGTGGCCGGCGTCGCGTGGCTGGTGACGCGGCAGGTCGTGACACCGGTACGGCTGGCGCGTCGGATCGCCGAGCGGCTCGCCGCCGGGCGGCTCGAGGAACGCATGCACGTCCGCGGTGAGGACGACCTCGCCAGGCTCGGCCAGTCGTTCAACCAGATGGCCGCCAGCCTGCAGAAACAGATCCGCCAGCTCGAGGAGCTGTCCCGGCTGCAGCACCGGTTCGTCTCCGACGTCTCCCACGAGCTGCGAACACCCATCACGACCGTGCGGCTTGCCGCGGACGTGCTGCACGACGCCCGCGGCACCTTCGACCCTCTGACGGCGCGATCGGCCGAGCTCCTGCAGACCCAGCTCGACCGGTTCGAGGCGCTGCTCGCCGACCTGCTGGAGATCAGCCGCTTCGATGCCGGCGCCGCACGGCTGGAGATCGACCAGGTCGACCTGGTCGGCATCGCCTACCGGGTCATCGACTACTACAGCAGCCTGGCCGCCCGGCAGGGTGTCAGCCTCACGGTCGTCAGCACCGGGGGTTCGGCGGTGGTCGAGGCCGACGTACGCAGGATCGAGCGGATCGCCCGCAACCTGGTCGTCAACGCCATTCACTACAGCGGCGCCGAGCGGGTCGAGATTCTCATCGCCCACGACTCAGACAGTGCCGCGCTCGCGGTCCGCGACTTCGGCGTCGGGCTGCAACCAGGTGAGTCGCAGCTGGTGTTCAACAGGTTCTGGCGTGCCGACCCCGCCCGTGAGCGCACCCGTGGTGGCACCGGTCTGGGCTTGGCGATCTCAGCCGAGGACGCGGCGTTGCACGGGGGTTGGCTGCAGGCGTGGGGTGAGCCCGGCAAGGGTGCGCAGTTCCGGTTGACCCTCCCGTTGCGAGCCGGCGACGAGGTGTCCCGGTCGCCGCTGCCGTTGGTGCCCAGGACGCACGTACCGCTCGGGGCGGTCAAGCTGTGAGCCGCTTGGTCCGCGGACGCGCCTGCCTCGCCGCCGCGCTCGCCGGTGTGCTGGCCGTCGGCGCCGGGGGCTGCGCGTCCATCCCGGACAGCGGTGCGGTGCAGACGTTGAGCGCAGAGGCCGCGAGCACCGGTTCTACCGTGCGCTACAACCCCCCCGGACCGGTCGACGGAGCCTCGCCCAGCGACGTCGTCAACGGGTTCTTGGAGGCGATGATCGGCTTCCCGGTCAGCACCCGGACCGCCGAGGAGTTCCTCACACCTGAAGCGGCGAGCAGGTGGCGTACCGACGACCGGACCATCATCTACAACGCGCCCCAGGTCAGCACCGTCGCCACCGACGGCGCCGTCCAGGACGGCGATCGGATGCAGGCGTCGCTGCGGTTCACCGAGGTCGCCGTGCTGGATGCGCAGGGTCAGTACGCCGCCTCTACCCGCCGCAGTACTCGCCAGCTGACCCTCGAGCGAGTCGCTGGCCAGTGGCGGATCGACGACCCTCCGCCGGCTCTGATGGTCAGCCAGCAGTTCTTCGACAACTACTTCCAACCGCTGTCGCTGTACTACCTCGACCACGCCACCGAGCACCTGGTCGCGGTCCCCGTCTACGCGCCGACGGGCGACCAGCTCGCCACGTCACTGGCGAACGCCCTCCTGCTGCGCCCACGCGACGCCGAGGGAGCCCGGCTGACCACCGTCGTGCCCGAGGGCACCGCGCTCGCCACCTCGGTGCCGGTGCGCACCGACGGCACGGTAGAGGTCAACCTCAACGGCGACTTCGATGCGATGTCGACCCGCCGCAGGGAGCTGATGTCGGCGCAGATCGTGTCCACGGTCCGGCAGGTCCAGGGGGTCCAGCAGGTGCGGATCCAGGTCAACGGCAGCCCGCTGGACATCCCCGGCGTCGACGCCGACCAGCCGGTGGGCCTGTGGGACGGGTACGACGTGACCGAGGGAACGACCAGCGCCCAGATCTTCGCACTGCGCGATCGCCGGCTGGTCGTGCTCAGTGGGCCGGTGACGAACTTGTTTGCCGGACCGTGGGGGGAGGTCGCCCAACAGGTCGTCGACTTCCGGGTCGACCAGGAGATCACCGAGATCGCCGCCGTGCTGCCCGGGCGCCGTCAGGTCCGTCGCGCCAGCCTGTCGGCCAGCGACAGCGCCAAGGACAAGGTCGTCTACTCAGGACGTGACGTGCTCACGCCGGTGTGGGACGCGACCGGGAGGCTGTGGGTGGTGGACCGCGACCGCGGCGGCTCCCGGCTGACCGTCTTTGAGGAGTCCGGTCCGCGTGCCCCCGCGATGGGCGGTCTCGGACGATCGCGGGTGCTTGCCTTCGAGCTCTCGCCGGACGACGCCCGCTTCGTGGCGGTGGCACGCACAGCAGCCGGCCGGTCCCGGGTCTACGTCGGCGCCGTCGCCTACGCGGCGGACGGCAGCGTAGCCGGGCTCCGTGCCGTCACCGCGCTCCCGCTCACGGCGTACGGCCTGGACAACCCGGTCGACGCCACCTGGCGCTCACCTGGCAACGTCGCGGTCCTGGCATCGGACGGCGGCCAGAGCAACCAGCCGTACTTCGCGCGGATCGACGGGTCGACGATCACTGGCGGCTCGCTCAGTGGTGAGCCGCTGCTCCCCGACATCGACGCGACAACGATCGCCGGCTCAGGCACGGGCAAGTCCCCCATCTACATCGGCGACTCCTCAGCACGCGTGTGGTTGCAGGACCCCATCGGCCGGTGGCAACAGGCCGACAGCAAGGGCCTGACCTCGGCGCGCTATCCCGGCTGACGCGACGACATCGACCACGTGGCGTCCACAGCGGCCGGACGACCGTCGTTGTCCCCAGCTGTCGCGATCAACCGAGCACCACGCCCGGACCTTGCCCCACCGTGGGCCGGTGGGAGACCTGCGCCGCGCAGCCGCGGACCTCGTCCTCGGCACCTGCTGCGTCGGCTGCGCCGAGGCAGGGGTGCTGCTGTGCGCCGTCTGCACCGCAACCATGCAACCGTCGCCGCGACTCAGCTGGCCAGACCCGGTCCCGACCGCGCTGCGGGAGCCGTACCCCGTGCCCCCCGTCGCCGCGGGCGTGTACGGCGGCCCGCTGCGACACGCAATCGCCGAGTTCAAGGAGTCGGGTTGCCATCGGTTGCTGCCAGTGCTGAGCGGGCTTCTCACCGCCTCGATCTCGGCTCTGCCGCTCGTGGACGCACCGGTGCTGCTGGTACCGATGCCGTCGCGCCGCGCCGCCGTGCGTGCCCGCGGGTACGACGCCGTGGGACTGCTTGCGCGAGCCGCCGGGCGCTCGCTTCGAGATGGCGGCCGGGACGTGCGGGTCGCACCGCTGCTGAGACACTCCTTCGTCGTGCGGGACCAAGCAGGTCTGGACGCACGAGCTCGGGCCGCCAACCTCTCCGGAGCCCTGAGGGCACGGGCTCGGCCGGACCCTGCGCGCGCGCTGGTCGTCGTCGATGACGTGATCACGACCGGCTCCAGCATGGCCGAGGCAGTGCGTGCGCTACGTGCGGTTGGGGGACACCCCGGCGCCATCGCCGTGGTCGCGGCGACTCCTCGACGGCACCGCGTGGTGGCCGGTGCGGATGACTGGTGTAATCCCGGGCGGGCCTATACCGTCGACAACATGTGAACGGTTGAACCGACCGCGTACCAGGTGCGTCCGTGCTCGCAAGGAGGATTCGGTGGAAATAGTCGTCAAGAGCCGCCATTGTGAAATTTCTGAGAGGTTCCGCGAGCACGTCCGCGAGAAGCTCATCCGGCTGGACAAGTACGACCAGAGCAAGCGGATCATCCGTGTGGACGTCGAGGTGGACGTCGAGCACAACCCGCGCCAGGCCGATCGTGCCTGCCGCGTCGAGCTGACCGTACGCTCGCGCGGACCGGTGATCCGGGCCGAGGCGGCCTGCGAGGACAAGATGGCCGCCCTGGACGCAGCCATCGACAAGCTCGAGGCGCGTCTGCGCAGGGCGGTCGACCGCCGGCGCATCCACCACGGCAACCGCACCCCGGTCTCGGTGGCCGAGGCGACGGCACGCGCGGAGCACGCCGACGCCATGGCGCGTCTGGACGGTCAGCCCGCCGGGAGCCGGGCGACGACCGCCGTCGAGGAGCGCCCCGCCGTGGAGACCCACCGCGAGGGGCCCCTTGAGGTGATGGGCGACGGCCCCCTGGTCGTGCGCGAGAAGACCCACGACGCCGACCCCATGACGTTGGACCAGGCGTTGTACGAGATGGAGATGGTCGGCCACGACTTCTACCTGTTCATCGACGCAGCCACCGGCGCACCGAGCGTGGTCTACCGCCGCCGCGGCTACGACTACGGTGTGATCCATCTCAGCGCGGCGTGATCGACGGGCGCAGCACCAGGTGGCGACTGGCATGATGGCGCCATGGTCACGGACAGCGTGATCGGCTCCGACCCCGGTGCCGACGCGACCGAACGCACACGGGTCCTCCTGGTCGACGACCAGGAGCTGTTCCGCCGTGGCCTCATGCTCGTGCTGTCCGGCGAGGAGGACCTGGAGGTCCAGGAGGCCACCGACGGCGAGAGTGCAGTCCGTGCGGTCGCCGTGACGGCCCCAGACGTCGTCCTGCTCGACGTGCGCATGCCGGGTATGTCCGGGCTGGAGACGTGCGCGCAGATCAAGTCGGTCTCGCCCTCGACGTCGATCATCATGCTCACCTCGAGCGATGAGGAGTCCGACCTCTACGAGTCGATCAAGAACGGCGCGTCGGGCTACCTGCTCAAGGACTCCTCGATCGACCAGGTGGCCGAGGCGATCAGGCTGATCGAGTCGGGTCAGTCACTGATCAGCCCGGCCATGGCGGCCAAGCTTCTCGATGAGTTCAAGCAGATGTCCAAACCCGGTAGGCCGCAGGAGGCCGCCACCCGGTTGACCGACCGCGAGCTCGAAGTGCTGCGGCACGTCGCCCAGGGGCTCAACAACCGCGAGATCGCCAAGGTTCTTTTCATCAGCGAGAACACCGTCAAGAACCATGTGCGGAACATCCTCGAGAAGCTACAGATGCATTCGCGGATCGAAGCGGTGATGTATGCGGTGCGCACCAAGCTCCTCGACGTTCCGTGACGTCGCGAACCGAGAGGTTCACCGCACTCCAGGCTCGTCGGGTGGCGCTCGCCGCACAGGGCTTCACCAGGGCGCGCCCGGCAGCGGTCACCGCGCGCCACGTCAACGGTGTCATCGCCAGGCTCGGGCTGTTTCAGATCGACTCGGTGAACGTCCTCGCGCGGGCGCACTACATGCCGCTGTACAGCCGGGTGGGACCCTACGACCAGGCGCTCCTGGACCGGGCCTTCGCTCGGACGCCGCGCCGACTCTTCGAGTACTGGGCGCACGAGGCCGCGCTCGTCGACGTCAACCTGCATCAGGCGCTGCGGTTCCGCATGAGGTCCGAGACCCGCATGTGGGGCTCGATGGCGCAGGTCGCGCGCGACAACCCTGGACTGGTCGAGCAGGTCCTGGACGACGTCCGGGATCACGGCCCGGTCACCGCACGGCAGATCGACAAGGACGTGACCCGCTCGCGGGACAACTGGGGCTGGAACTGGTCGGCGGTCAAGTCGGCGCTGGAATACCTGTTCTACAAGGGCGAGGTGACCTCTGCCCGCCGCAGCTCAGCCTTCGAGCGGCTGTACGACCTCCCCGACCGGGTGCTGCCCCCCGCCTCCCTCGGCGCACCTGACCTCGACGCCGACGAAGCCCACCGGCACCTGGTCCGGTTCGCCGCACGGGCCCACGGGATCGCCACCGAGGTCGGCCTGCGGGACTACTTCCGGCTGGCACCCGAGCCGGCCCGCACCGCGATCGGTGAGCTCGTCGACGCCGGCGAGCTGCTGCCCGCCGGCGTCCGCGGGTGGCGGCGGCCGGCGTACCTGCACCCCGGGGCGCACGTGCCGCGCACCGTACGAGCCCGCACCCTCCTCAGCCCTTTCGACCCGCTGGTCTTCGAGCGCGAGCGGACGGAGGACCTCTTCGGGTTCCGCTACCGGATCGAGATCTACGTACCGGCGGACAAGCGGGTTCACGGCTACTACGTCCTGCCGTTCCTGCTCGGCGACGCTCTCGTCGGTCGCGTCGACCTCAAGGCCGACCGCGGCAGGGGGGTCCTCGTCGTGCCGGGAGCGTACGCAGAACCCGGCGCACCGCCGGACACCGTCACCGAGCTGGCGGCCGAGCTGCAGACCGTCGCGACCTGGCTCGGGCTCAGCGCCATCGAGGTGGGACCCCGGGGGGACCTCGCCGCGGCGCTCCGCTCCGCGGTGGGATGAGCTGCTGGCGTCACCTACGATGGGCGGTAGATGCAGCGCCAGGGCCCTGCCGCGCCACGACCACCCCTCAGCCCACCCAGGAGATCGGTTCCGTGCCCAAAGTTCTCGACAAGATCCTCCGCATGGGCGAAGGCAAGATCCTGCGCCAGCTCGAAGCGATCGCCAAGCAGGTCAACGCTATCGAGGACGAGTACAAGGAGATGAGCGACGCCGATCTCCAGGGTCTGACGACCGAGTTCAAGCAGCGGCTCGCCGAGGGTGAGACCCTCGATGACCTGATGCCAGAAGCCTTCGCCACCGTGCGGGAGGCCGCCCGGCGGGTGCTGGGCCAGCGGCACTTCGACGTCCAGCTGATGGGCGGCGCGGCACTCCACCTGGGCAACATCGCGGAGATGAAGACAGGTGAGGGCAAGACCCTCGTCGCGACTCTCCCGAGCTACCTCAACGCCCTGGCCGGTGACGGCGTCCACGTGGTGACCGTCAACGACTACCTCGCGCGCTACCACGCCGAGTGGATGGGTCGGGTCTATCACTTCCTCGGTCTGTCCGTCGGCATGATCCTGCCCTCGATGCGGCCTGCCGAGCGCCGCGAGTCCTACGCAGCCGACATCACCTACGGCACCAACAACGAGTTCGGGTTCGACTACCTGCGCGACAACATGGCCGACTCGATCGAGGAGTGCGTCCAGCGTGGCCATAACTTCGTGATCGTCGATGAGGTCGACTCGATTCTCATCGACGAGGCGCGTACCCCGCTGATCATCTCCGGGCCGACCCAGGACGAGGTCAAGTGGTACGGGCAGTTCGCTGAGATCGTGCGCCCGATGAAGATCGACGAGGACTACGAGGTCGACGAGAAGAAGCGCACGATCTCGGTGCTGGAGGGGGGGATCGAGAAGGTCGAGGACTATCTCGGCATCGACAACCTCTACGACTCGGTCAACACCCCGCTGATCAGCTTTCTCAACAACGCGATAAAGGCCAAGGAGCTCTTCAAGTCCGACAAGGACTATGTCGTGATGAACGGTGAGGTGCTGATCGTCGACGAGCACACCGGCCGCCTGCTGGAGGGCCGCCGCTACAACGAGGGTCTGCACCAGGCGATCGAGGCCAAGGAGGGCGTACGGGTGCGCGAGGAGTATCAGACGCTCGCCACCATCACGCTGCAGAACTACTTCCGCCTCTACACCAAGCTGTCGGGCATGACCGGGACGGCGATGACCGAGGCATCGGAGTTCGACAAGATCTACAAGCTCGGTGTGGTCCCGATCCCGACCAACATGCCCATCGATCGTCTCGACCAGCCGGACCTGGTCTACCGCACCGAGGAGGCGAAGTTCGCCGCTGTCGTCGACGACATCGCTGAGCGCCACGAGAGCGGACAGCCGGTCCTCGTCGGCACCACGAGCGTCGAGAAGAGCGAGCGGCTGTCCAAGCTGCTGATGCGGCGGCGGATCCCGCACGAGGTCCTCAACGCCAAGCAGCACGAGCGGGAGGCGCCGATCGTCGCGATGGCGGGCCACAAGGGCGCCATCACCGTGGCCACCAACATGGCCGGTCGTGGCACCGACATCATGCTCGGCGGCAGTGTCGACTTCCTCGCCGACGCCGAGCTGCGCAAGCGCGGACTGGACCCGGTGGAGACCTCCGAGGAGTACGAGGCCGCGTGGCCGGCAGCTCACGAGGAGGTCGAGAAGCGGGTGGCCGCCGAGCACACCCAGGTCACCAAGGCCGGGGGGCTCGCGGTGATCGGCACCGAACGCCACGAGTCGCGCCGCATCGACAACCAGCTGCGCGGCCGGTCGGGCCGTCAGGGCGACCCTGGCGAGACCAGGTTCTACCTATCGCTCGAGGACGACCTGATGCGGTTGTTCAAGTCCGACTGGGTCGACTGGGTCCTGACGACGATGAAGATCCCCGACGACGTGCCGATCGAGAACAAGCGCGTCACCGGTGCCATCGCGTCAGCGCAGGCGCAGGTGGAGGCGCAGAACTTCGACTCCCGCAAGAACATCTTGAAGTACGACGACGTGATGAGCCGTCAGCGTGAGGTCATCTACGCCGAGCGTCGCCGGGTCCTCGAAGGTGAGGACCTGCAGGAGTGGGTACGCCTGATGATCACCGGTGTCGTCGATGCGTACGTCTCCGGTGCTACCGAGGGATTCCCCGAGGAGTGGGACCTGGACAAGCTGTGGACGGCGCTGCGTACCCTCTACCCGATCACCCTGGACGCCGCCGAGCTTGAGGATGAGGCTGGCGGCCGCGCCGGCCTGACCCGGGAGTCGCTGCAGGAGCCGATCGTCGCCGACGCGTTGGCCGCCTACGACAAGCGCGAGTCAGAGCTCGGCCCGGAGGTCACCCGGGAGCTGGAGCGCCGAGTGGTGCTCAGTGTGCTCGACCGCAAGTGGCGCGAGCACCTGTACGAGATGGACTACCTGCGCGAGGGTATCGGCCTGCGCGCCTACTCCCAGCGCGACCCGTTGGTGGAGTACCAGGCCGAGGGCTTCGAGCTGTTCCGCGCCATGATGGACGCGATCCAGGAGGAGTCCGTCGGGTTCTTGTTCAACATCGACGTCCAGGTCGAGACCAACGACGAGGACACCGGGGCCATCGACACCGACGCCGACACGGACACCGATGTCGACGACCAGGTCGAGGACGAGGACGCTCCGGCGGCACACTCCACCCCGCACATCTCGGCCAAGGGGCTCGAACGCGAGAAGGAGAGCCGCCTGACGTACTCCGCGCCCAGTGAGGACGGCACCGGCGCGGCCCAGACCAGCTTCGGCGAGCGGGAGTCCGACGACCCCGACGTCAACGACCGGCAGCGCCAGGTCAACGCCAAGTCCAAGGCGCGACAGAAGGCCAAGGCGGCCAGGAGCTCGCGCAAGCGCAACCGCTGAGCCCTCAGCCCCAGACGAGGGCGGTGCACACCCACCGGGCGTTGCCCAGGTGGTCGATGCGCAGCTCGAGTCGCAGGGCGATCGCCCGCGAACGGCCGTTCTGGACCATCCGGGCAGCAACCTCGCTGCGACGCGCGTCGAGCTCCAGGACCCGCACGGAGGCTACCTGTCCGCGAGGCACGACCGCGGTGCCGCCGGTCACCGAACGCACGCGGGCGACTCGCCTCATCCGGGCCGCGAACGCGTCGTAGACCGCCGGCGTCATCAACCGGGCGAGCTGCTGGACCGGTCGGGCGCCGCCGGCGACCTCTATGAGCGCTTGGACGAAACCGTGAGCGCGGTGCTCGCACGAGCCCGAGATGCCGTACCCAGGCGATGGCACCAAGGACAGCCGCGGCGGCGCCGGGGACAGCACAGCTGGCTGGCGCGCTGCGGTGCCGTCCAACGGAAGTGACCACTGGTGCGGGTCCGGCGGGTCCCACACCGCCGGCGGTGCTGGGGTACGTCGTAGCCCGAGGTTGCCCGGTAGCACGGCCATTGCTGAGGCAGTGCGCGTGGTCATGGTGGTCATCTTCAGTTCCCTTCTGGTGGGGGGCGGCGCAGCGACATCCCCGGGTGGATGAGGTCGGGGTCAGGCCCGATGACGGCCCGGTTCGTGGCGTACCACTCGGCGGTCGCCTCGGCGACGGCCGCGGGCGCCGCGCCGGCAGGGAGTCCGTCGCGAGCAATCAGCCACAGGCTGTCGCCCGCGCGTACCCGCACCTGGTCGCTCGAGCGCGCCCGGAACGGGCCGATGCCGCCGCTGGGAAGATCCGGAAGGGTGAGCCCCGCGACGTGAGGAGGAGGCGCAGGTCCCGTCGGCAGGTCGTGGGGGTCCTCGCTTGACGTGTTCGCACTCGCCAGTGCGGGTGCGGACAGCAGACCGAGCCCGAGTGCGGCGGCCAGGAGAGCGCGCCACGCCGGTGGCGTCAGGGCGCGGGACCATGCCGACCATCGCGCAGACGGGGCGCGGACGCAGACGACAAGTGTGAGTACGCCGGTGACGACCAGCCATGCCGTGAGAACACTCGCGAGCACGGCGGCGAGGTCGACGAGCACCGTTGCGAAGTCGTCGTCCGCGTCGATGCCGCGCAAGCGGGCGAGGCGTTCAGCCGAGCCCGGCGCCAGCCATCGGCAAACGGCAGCGGGGCATCCGAGCACGGTGGCGATGTGCAGCCAGCGCAGCGCCAGGGATGCCATCGTGCGGAGCATGTTCAAGATTCGACCCCCATTGAGTACGTTTGTTTACGTTTGACAACGATGGATGTATATCCGGTCGCTGTCAACCCACTGCGAGACGCTGTGGACGAAGAGCAGCGCGCGTCTGCGCCCTAGGATCGGCGCATGCGCTGGGAGCTGCTCTTCGACGACCTGGAGCACACTGCCGAGGCGCTGCAGCTGCTCGAGCGGGACTCCGACATCGCCGAACGGACCCGCGCCGAGCTGCAGACCGTCGCGTGGACCGACCGCTGCGTCGGTGCGCAGGTCGCGCTACGGGTGAAGACGCTCGGAGTCCTGCGGGGCACCGTCGACACGGTGACCCCCACCTGGTTGCTCTTGCACGCCGACAGGGGCAGCGACTGGGTCGTCGCGACCGATGCCGTCCTGGGCGTCGTCGGAGCCCCTCGAGAAGCCGGACCCCAGCCGCATGCCGCCCTCGCGGCGCGGATGACGTGGGTGAACGCCTGGAGCATTCTGAGCCGTGACCGGGCCCGGGTGCATGTGGTTCGCCGCGACGGCGGCGATGTCGATGGCGTCGCGGCTCGGGTGGGCAAGGACTTCGTCGAGCTCTGGTGCACCGACCCTGCCGACCCCGAGCATGCTGGTCGGACCGAGATCGTGCCCTATGTCGCCGTGGTCGCGGTCAGGTGTCCGCGTTGAATCTTTCGTGGGAGTCGCGCGGCGCGTCCTCGGTGGTTTCGCTGTCCGGCTCGGGAGGGAAGTTCTTGCGGGTGTTGTCGTACATCCGCCGGATGTAGTCCTCGAGTGCGGAGTTCTCGACCCGCCACTGCCCGCGGCCGCCGATCTGGATGCCCACCAGCTCACCGCTGTGAACCAGCGAGTAGACCTGACGCACGGAGGTGTTGAGGACCCCTGCAACGTCAGCAAGCGTCATGAAACGCGGCGTCCCGGACCCCAATGGCATGAAAACAGTGTGCCAGGTAGTCCCGGCCGGCACCGGAAGGCACGCACGCCTGTGGACGGAGACCTGGACGAATCGCCGGAAAGGGCGATGATGTTCGCATGCCTGTCCTCGACCCCGCCGCGAACCGTCCGCCGCAGGCACGTCGTCTGCCCCGGGCGCGTTGGACCGATCCCCGCCTGCTGGCAGGCATTGTGATCGTGGCCATCAGTGTGGTGGTCGGCGCGAGAGTGGTCGCGGCCAACGACGCCAGGGTCGCCGTGTGGGCACTGCGTGCCGACGCCGACGCCGGCTCGACACCATCGGTGCAAGACCTGCACCAGGTACGCGTCCAGCTCGACGACACCACGCAGGAGCACTACGTGACTGCGGCGACCTCCGGGACGCGGTTGGAAGAGCTGCTGGCTGCCAGCGAGTGGGCGCACGACGTCCGCGCCGGTGAGCTGCTCGCCGAGTCGGCACTGGTCGTGGGTGACGTAGAGCGCGCGGCGGAGCTGCCCTTGCGGGTCGAGTCCGGGTCCATGCCGGCAGACACCTCCAGTGGCGAGGCCGTCGACGTGTGGGTCAGCCCCGATGCCAAGGATCCCCTCGAAGAACCCGTCGCGACACGGGTGCTGCAGGCGGTGCAGGTGCTGTCGGTACGCGCCAGTGGCACCGCGCTCGCCGAAGGCGGCACGCAGGTGGTCCTTGTGGCCGTCGACCGCCGGACCGCAGACTTTCTCGACGACGTCCTCGCCGCGATCGACTCAGGTCACGTGACGCTGGTCCGGGTCGCGGCCCCAGGATCCTCGACATGACGGTCACGGTGTTGCTGGCAGGGGCGGACGAACCCTGGGAGACACCACTGGTTCGAGCATTGTCGGCCAGCCCTGGCATCGCGCTCACCCGGCGGTGCGTCGACGTTGCCGATGCCGTCGCCACGGCGGCGAGCGGCCAGGTGCGCGTTGCACTGCTGACAGTGGGCATGCGCGGCCTCGACACAGATGTCGTGCGGCGGATCCTGGATGCGGGCGTACAGCTCGTCGCCGTCACCGACAGTGACGACGCCGGAGCGGCCGCACGGGCGGTCGCCCTGGGCATGATCGCGACGGTCGCGGGCGATGACGTGCCCGCGGTGGTCCGCGCCGTCGTCGCCGCCGACGAACGACGCCGAAGCGATCAGCTGGACGGGTTCGACGACCCGGAGGCGCCTGGTCCAGGCGGGACGGAACGGGGCCGGTTGATAGTTGTGTGGGGGCCCACCGGGGCGCCGGGGCGTAGCACCGTCGCGTTGGGGGTGGCGAGCGAGACTGCGGGGCTCGGGGTGCCGACGCTGCTCATCGACGCGGACGTCTACGGAGGGTCGGTCGGACAGATGCTCGCCATGCTCGACGAGGTCAGCGGTCTGCTGGCGGCCGCGCGCAGCGCCAACACCGGACGCCTGGACCTTGACGAGCTCGGACGGCACGTGCGCCAGATCAACCCCACCTTGCGGATCCTGACCGGTCTACCTCGCGCCGACCGCTGGTCGGCTCTTCGTGCGGGATCCTTCGATGCCGTGCTGACGGTCGCGCGACAGATGGCGCCGGTGGTCGTGGTCGACGTGGGGTTCAACCTCGAGCTCGACGAGGAGCTCTCCTTCGACACCGCGGCACCGCGTCGCAACGGCGCCACCTTGGCCGCACTCGAGCAGGCCGACGACATCATCGTGGTCGGTTCAGCCGACCCGCTGGGGCTGGCGCGGCTCACCCGCGGCATCTTCGAGCTGCGCGAGGCGGTGCCAGGAGCGCAGTTGCACGTCGTCGTCAACAAGGTGCGCGACTCGCTGGGGTGGAGCCGTGCGGCGATCACCGACACCGTCCACCGACTCGCGGGTGTCTCGCCGTCGCACTTCCTGCCCCTGGACCAGAGCGCGGTCGACCGCGCCTGGGTCAACGGCCGGTCTCTGGCAGAGTGCGCCCGCGACTCACCGTTGCGTGTCCAGCTCACCCAGCTCGCCCGCACCGTGGCGCCCGCAGGGACGGCGCCGAGGGAGGGGATCACGCGCCGCCGGAGGCGACGGGACGTTACTGTGTAACCGATGCCAACACGCCTGCAGCCGCTCGACGTGGCGTTCCTGTCCGACGAGACGCGTACGTCCCCGCGGCAGGTCTCCACCCTTGCCATCCTCGACCCCGGCGACAGTGGCTTCGACCACGACAAGCTGCTCAAGGTCATCTCCGAACGCATCAGCCTGGTCCCGCGCTACCGCCAGCGCGTCCAGAACGTCCTCGGGCGGATCGCACCGCCGGTGTGGGTCGACGACGAGGACTTCGACCTCGCCTTCCACGTCCGCCGGTCCGCCTTGCCGAGCCCTGGCACCACCGACTCCCTGCGCGACCTCGTCAGCCGCCTGATCGGGCGCCGGCTCGACCTCGAGCGGCCGTTGTGGGAGGCGTACCTCATCGAGGGCCTGCGAGACGGACGGGTGGCGCTGCTCATCAAGTCCCACCAGGCGCTTGTCGACGGCTCGGAGACCATCGACCTCGCGCAGGTCCTGCTCGAGGAGACCGCCAAGGACCGCGACGTACCGTCGGACGACTGGAAGCCGCACGCCGCCCCGAGCTCGCTGGCACTCATCGCCGACTCCTTGACCGACACCACGCTGCACCCGCGCAAGGCCCTCGAGCTGGCCCAGTCCAACGTGGCCAGACTCGCCCAGGCGATGCCCCTCGGTCCGACCCGGGCCGAACCGGCCAGTCCGTTCATCGCCCCGCTCAGCGGCCACCGCCGGTTCGTGATGCTGTCCACCCGCCTCGAGGACTACCGACACGTCCGCGACGCCCACGGCGGCACCGTCAACGACGTCATCCTCGCCGTCATCGCCGGCGGCATCCGCGCCTGGCTGCTGACCCGTGCCGAACCGGTCACCCAGCAGACCCGCCTGCGCGCCATGGTGCCGATGTCGGTCTCGGCCGCCGACGGGGTGCCGACGTCACTGGGCAGCACGGTGCGCGGCCACCTGCTCTCGCTGCCGGTCGGGGAGGCCAACCCCGTCGTCCGGCTGCACCAGGTCTCCTACGCGCTCAAGGCCCACCGCGACACGGGATCCGCCGTCGCCGCCAACAAGCTCGCCGGCCTCCCCGGGTTTGCTCCGACGACGTTCCACGCCGTCGGCGAGCGGGTTGCCGACGCCTACCCCGGACGCGGCTTCCACCTCGTCATCACCAACGTGCCCGGTCCGCAGGAGCCGCTGTACATGGCCGGAGCCCGGGTCGCTGAGACCTACCCCGCGCTGCCGCTCGCCAAGGGCCGGGTGCTGTCGATCGGCATCACGTCCTACGACGGTGGGGTCTATTACGGCATCGTCGCGGACCGCCAGGCAATCCCCGATGCCGACGTGCTCGGGCAGTGCATCGAGGAGGCGCTCGGCGTGCTCGTCGAGACCAACAGCCCGGCGCGGGTACGCGCGCCCCGCGGACGTAGCCGACCCCGGACGTGACGGCGGTGCGGGTCTACCTGTCGGTGGATGCAGCTGCCATGCGCGTCCTGCAACGCACCGGCGCTCTGCCCGCCGGCAGCTTCGAGGTGCACCTGCCCGCCGGGCAGGGTGAGGATGCCGAGTACGACGCGATGCGAGCGGCGGCGGAGGCTGCTGCCTCCGCGCACCCGCACCCCGTGGTCGTCGCCGCCGACGTCGAGGACACGACATCGCACGTCGCGGGCGCCGACGTGCCGCTGTCAGATGTCGCGTCGTTCCACGTCGGAGACGACCTCGCGTGGTACGCGACGCAGGAGCTCGGCCCGCTGCTCGATGAGCTCGGGGTCTGAGCCACGCCGTCAGCGGAGCCGTCGGTGGGCACGTCTCAGCGCAGCAACGAGCGGCGCAGCGTGTCCATCCCGACCGAGCCGACGTCGAGCGCTCTGCGGTGGAACGCCGCGAGGTCGAACTCCTCGCCCGCGGCACGGACCTGAGCGGCATAGTCGTCGCGTAGCCGGTGCCACAGGCGCTCGCCGATCTTGTAGCTCGGCGCCTGGCCGGGCCACCCCAGGTAGCGGTCGAGCTCGAACGCCAGGAACTCCTCGTCCATCTGCGCGTTGGCGAGCAGGAACGGCCGGGCCTTCGCAGCGGTCCAGGTGCCGCCGCCCCACTGCTGTGGGGCTGGCAAGCCGAGGTGCACCCCGATATCGAGGACGACCCGGGCAGCCCGCAGCCGCTGGCCGTCCAGCATCCCCATCATGTCGCCGGGGTCGTCGAGGTAGCCGAGGTCGGCCATCATCCTCTCGGCGTACAACGCCCACCCCTCCCAGTGCCCGGAGTTGCCGCTCAGCAGCCGCCGCCACCGGTTGAGCAAGCCCTTGCGGTACGTCGTCTGCGCGATCTGCAGGTGGTGGCCGGGGACGCCCTCGTGGTAGACCGTCGTCGTCTCGCGCCAGGTGTTGAAGGTGGACACGCCCTCGGGCACCGCCCACCACATGCGGCCGGGGCGGGAGAAGTCGTCGCTCGGACCGGTGTAGTAGATGCCGCCGTCGTGGGTAGGCGCGATCCGGCACTCCAGCGCGCGGACGGGGTCGGGAATGTCGAAGTGCTCGCCGGCGAGCTCGGCGACGGCCCGGTCGGACAGGTCCTGCATCCACCGCTGCAGCGCCTCGGTGCCGCGCAGCGTCCTGGCCGGGTCGTCGTCCAGGAGCGACATCGCTTCCTTGAGCGTCCCGCCCGGCAACACCTGCTCGGCCACCACCTGCTGCTCGGCGACGATCCGCTCTAGCTCCGACAGGCCCCAGGCGTAGGTCTCGTCCAGGTCGACGGTGACGCCGACGTGCAGCCGTGACCACAGCGCGTACTCGTCGCGGCCCACCGCGCTTCCGCGCAGGAGACCGGGGCGAGCTCGTCGGCCATGACGTCAGCCAGCTTGCCGTACGCCTGCGACGCCGCCTCCGCAGCGCGCTCGAGGTCACCCGACAGTGCCGTCGGGCGACCGCTGCCCTCGGTGAGGGTGTGGAAGAAGCCGTCCGTGGCGGCGATCGTGCGAGCCTGGGTGATGCACCCCTCGACCTGGCGTCGGGCCGAGACCCGGCCGGTACGGCTGCCCTCGCGCAGCGCCCGGAGGTAGGAGTCGACGGCCACGGGGACGGCCGCCATCCGGGTCGCGATCGTGGCCCAGTCGTCATCGGTCTCGGTGGCCATCAGGTCGAACGTCATCCGGATCTGCTGCAGCGGAGACTCGATGACGTTGAGCGAGCCGAGGTCGTACCCCCGGCGGTGCAGCTCTCGCTCGAGCGTCAAGCGATCGGTGAGCGCCTCGACCGTCACCTCGTCCACGTCGTCGACCGGCGGCACGCCCGCGAGTGCCCGCAAGGTGGCGCCCGCAACGGCATCCATCGCCTGCAGACCGTCGGGGGAGAAGTCGTCGAACCGGTCCTCACCGCCAGGCAGCCCGAGGTACGTCGCCGTGGTCGGCGAGAGGGCGACGACGGCCTCGAGATGGGCGTCGGCGACGGCGTCCACGGCGGTCGGTGCACGAGTCTCATCCACGCGCCCAAACCTAGTCACACCGCGCCACCACGTGTTGCCCTTCCCCTTTTGTGGGCGCACCGGCACAGTGACATGCTTGCCCACATGGATGCAGTGACCCACGTACCCGAGCCCGCCAACGAATCCGTCCTGGACTACGCTCCCGGCAGCCCCGAGCGAGCCGAGCTCCAGCTGCGGCTCCTGCAGCTGCAGTCCGAACGGTGCGACCTGACCAACACCATCGGTGGGGTCAGCGAGCTGGGTGGTGGCGAGCCCATCGACGTGGTGCAGCCCCACGCGCACGCTTCGGTGCTGGGCACGATGCAGAACGCCACGGCCGACGACGCCAAGCGTGCCGTCCAGGCCGCAAAGGACGCCGCCCCGTCGTGGGGCAGCCTCGCCTACGACGACCGCGCGGCGGTCTTCCTCAAGGCGGCCGACCTGCTGAGCGGCCCGTGGCGCCAGACCCTCAACGCCGCGACCATGCTGGGCCAGTCCAAGACCGCGACCCAGGCAGAGATCGACGCCGCGTGCGAGCTCATCGACTTCTGGCGGTTCAACGTCCACTTCGGGCGCGAGATCCTCGCCGAGCAGCCGGTGGCCAACTCCAAGGGGGTCTGGAACCGGCTGGACCATCGCCCGCTCGAGGGTTTCGTGTACGCGATCACGCCGTTCAACTTCACCGCGATCGCCGCCAACCTCCCGACCGCTCCCGCGCTGATGGGCAACACCGTCGTCTGGAAGCCGTCGCCGTCGCAGACACTCGCGGCGTACTACACCATGCGGCTGCTCGAGGCCGCGGGCCTGCCCCCCGGGGTGATCAACCTCGTGACCGGCCACGGCGCGGGCGTCTCCGAAGTCGCCCTCGTCGACCCTGACCTGGCCGGCATCCACTTCACCGGGTCCACGCCGACGTTCCACAAGCTCTGGGGCCAGGTCGGGGCCAACATCGGCTCCTACCGCACCTACCCGCGGCTCGTCGGCGAGACCGGCGGCAAGGACTTCATCGTCGCCCACCCCAGCGCCGACCCCGAGGTGCTGCGGACGGCGATGATCCGCGGTGCGTTCGAGTACCAGGGCCAGAAGTGCTCAGCGGCGTCCCGCGCGTACGTTCCGCGCAGCCTCTGGGACACGATCGAGGACGACCTCGTCTCGATCACCCAGGCCCTGCCGGTGGGCGCGGTCACCGACCTGTCCAACTTCATGGGGGCGGTGATCGACGGCCGCGCGTTCGCCAAGCACAAGACCGCGATCGACCGCGCGCACGCGGCCGACGGCATCGACATCATCGCGGGCGGTACCTACGACGACGCCGAGGGCTACTTCGTGCGGCCGACCGTGCTGGTCAGTACGGACCCCACCGACGAGATCTTCTCCACCGAGTACTTCGGCCCGATCCTGTCCGTCCACGTGTACGACGACGCCGACTACGACACCGTCGTGGACCAGATGGAGTCCTTCTCGACGTACGCGCTCACCGGGTCGATCATCGCGACCGACCGTGCGGTGATCGCAGATGCGATGCTCCGGCTCCGGCACGCAGCGGGCAACTTCTACATCAACGACAAACCGACCGGTGCGGTCGTCGGCCAGCAGCCCTTCGGCGGCAGTCGCGCTTCGGGCACCAACGACAAGGCCGGGTCGCCGCAGAACCTGCAGCGCTGGACCTCGACCCGCTCGATCAAGGAGACCTTCGTCCCGGCGACCAACCACACCTACCCCCACATGGGCTGACTAGGCCTTGAGGCGGGCGATCCCTTCACGGGCCTCGACGCGGATCGCCGAGACGACGGCCTTGGCGACCTCGGGCTCGATCTTCTTGCCCAGGAACGGGATCTTGACGGCCACGTCGCCGTCGACGTCGAGCACGGTGTCGGCGCCGGATACGCGCAGCGTGCTCGTGCCCCTCATGCCGGCCGGCTGACCCACGATCTGGACATCGACGTCAGCGGTCCGGTTGCCCTCGGCGTCGGCCGCGCCCCAGCGCTCGATCTGCGTCACCGAGACCGTCTCGCCCACCAGCTTCTTGACGAAGTCGGGCATCTCGGTCGGCATGACGCGCTCGATGGTCACCGTCGCCTCGTCACCGGACCGCTCGACCCGCACGGCGTGACTTATCGCGTGCACCTTCTCGCACACGTCGCCGCGGAAGTCCTCATCGGTGATGAGGGCGAACACCTGTGCCGGTGTTGCGTCGTCGTACGTCGCGGACTCGGAGATCTTCATGGGCACATCATGACAGCGCATCTGATCGGCGCGCGTACGCAGGTGTCGACACCGGTTGCCAGGCATTAGTGTCGGGGTATCCCGCACAACGGCGTGTGGGACGAGGACGCAGGGAGCTGGCTTGTCGATGGCGGCCGATCTTCAGGAGCAGTACTACACGCAGGTGCCCGACGCCGACATCGAGGGGCGCTCGGCGCAGAGCCTGCGCGCGGCAGCACAGAGTCACTACGAGCTCGCCGGCTTCCGCCCTCAGGGCACGTCACGGGTCCGTGTCCTGATGCCGGACGACGGTGAGAGTGGCTGGGACGTCGAGGGACATGGCGTCGTGGAGATCGTCACCGAGGACAGGCCGTTCCTCGTCGACTCGGTGAGCGCGTTCCTCTCCCGGTCCGGGTTCGGCATCTACCGGCTGGCGCACCCCCAGCTCGTCGTACGGCGTGACATCACCGGCGAGCTACAGGGCGTGGAGCCACGCGACACACCGATCGACGGCGTGACGGTCCTGCGCGAGTCGTGGATGCACATCGAGCTCGACACCGCCATCGAGCCCGAGACGTTCGCCGGCCTCGAAGAGGGCTTGCAGCAGATCCTGCGCGACGTCCAGGACGTCGTCGAGGACTGGACCAAGATGCAGAACCAGGCCCTGGGGATGGTCGAGGGGCTGCGCAGTGGCGAACCCCCCGTCGGCGAGGCGGAGGTCACAGAGGCGTGCGAGCTGTTGTCCTGGCTCGCCGACGGCCATTTCACGTTCATGGGCTACCGGGAGTACCGCCTCGTCACCGACGACGACGGCGACCAGCTCCATGTCGTGCCCGGCACCGGGCTGGGCATCCTGCGCTCTGACCGCGCGCGGTCGGGGGCGTTCAGCAGCCTTCCCGTCCAGGTCCGCGCCCAAGCGCGGGAGAAGAACCTTCTGATCGTGACCAAGGCCAACTCCCGATCGACCGTCCACCGTCCGGTGTATTTGGACTACATCAGCATCAAGACGTTCGACGCCTCTGGCGAGACCACCGGAGAGCGCCGTTTCCTCGGGCTGTTCACCTCCTCGGCCTACACCGAGAGCGTCACCCGCATCCCGGTGCTGGGCCGCAAGGTCGACGCGATCCTGGAACGCCTGCAAGCCGAGCGCAACAGCTACAACGGCAAGGCGCTCATCGACATGATGGAGACGTACCCGCGCGATGAGCTCTTCCAGACCTCGATCGAGGACCTGACCCGCATCGCGTCCTCCATCTTGCAGCTGCGCGACCGCCGCCAGCTCCGCCTGTTCGTCCGCCCCGACGACTACGGCCGCTTCGTGTCGTGCCTTGTCTACCTGCCGCGTGACCGCTACACCACGGCGGTGCGGCTGCGCATCCAGCGCGACCTGGCCGACGCCGTCGGCGGTGACGCCACCGTCGACTACACGACCTGGGTCACCGAGGACGTCCTCGCCCGGGTGCACTTCGTGGTACGCCCCGAGCGGGGGACCGTCATCGGCGACCTCGACGAGGCCGACCTGCAGCGCAAGCTCGCCAAGGCCAGCCGCTCGTGGGACGACGACTTCGCCGACGCCGTGGAGGAGATGCTCGGCGAGGCGACACCGTCGAGCACCCCGGCGCGCGACGCCGGCAGGTTCCCCGAGGCGTACAAGGAGGATTTCGACGCGCACACCGCGGTCGCGGACCTGCAGCGGCTGCAGGAGCTCCACGCCGGCGACGGTGCCGACGACATCGCTCTGGAGCTGACCCGCGTGCCGGAGGAGCCCGATGCTGGACAGCAGGCGGCCACCGGTCGCCTGAAGATCCTCCGCGTCGGTTCGCCCCTGTCGCTCGCCGACGTGCTGCCGTTGTTCGCCTCCCTTGGCTTGGAGGTCGTCGACGAGCGCCCGTACCACCTGCGGGGGAGCGGGACCACTGGTGCGGCGCAGGAGCCGGCCTGGATCTACGACTTCGGGCTCGCCTACCACGGAAGTCTCGACGTCGCGCTGCTGCAGGATGCGTTCCTCGCCTGCTGGCGCGGTGACGCCGAGGCGGACGGGTTCAACCGACTGGTGACCCAGGCCGCGATGACGTGGCGTCAGGTCATCGTCATGCGCACCTATGCCAAGTTCCTTCGCCAGGCCGGGACGCCGTTCAGCCAGAACTACATCGAGCAGGTCCTCCTCGACAACGCCGAGATCGCCGCGATGCTCGTCTCGCTGTTCGAGGCGCGCTTCGACCCAGCCGCCTCAGGCGACGCTGAGGGTGGCGACTCCCTGGACGAGCGTGCCCAGCAGATCGCCAAGATCGAGGAGCCGCTGGCCGCCGCGTTCGAGGAGGTCGCGAGCCTCGACGCCGATCGCATCCTGCGCGCGTACCGCAACCTGATCCGCTCCACGAGCCGCACGAACTTCTACCAGCGCGAGGGCGGGCGCGCCAAGCCCTACGTCTCGATCAAGCTCGAGCCGCGCAGCATCGACGAGCTGCCAGCACCGAGACCGCGGTACGAGATCTTCTGCTACTCCCCCCGCGTGGAGGGCGTGCACCTGCGCTTTGGCGCCGTCGCCCGCGGTGGACTGCGATGGTCGGACCGCCGCGACGACTTCCGTACCGAGGTGCTCGGACTGGTCAAAGCGCAGATGGTCAAGAACGCGGTCATCGTGCCGGTGGGATCCAAGGGCGGCTTCTATTGCAAGGACCTGCCCGACCCCGCGGTCGACCGGGACGCGTGGATGGCCGAGGGCGTGGCCTGCTACCGCACCTTCATCTCCTCGCTGCTGGATCTCACCGACAACCGGGCCGGTGCCGAGACCGTCCCGCCCGCCGACGTGGTCCGGTGGGACGGCGACGACTCCTATCTCGTCGTGGCGGCGGACAAGGGCACCGCGACGTTCTCCGACATCGCCAACGGCGTTTCCGCCGAATACGGGTTCTGGCTCGGCGACGCGTTCGCCTCCGGCGGATCGGTCGGCTACGACCACAAAGTCATGGGGATCACCGCCCGCGGCGCGTGGGAGTCCGTGCGCCGGCACTTCCGCGAGATGGGGGTGGACTGTCAGCACGAGGACTTCACCTGCGTCGGCATCGGCGACATGTCGGGGGACGTGTTCGGCAACGGCATGCTGCTCAGCGAGCACACCAAGTTGGTGGCGGCCTTCGACCACCGGCACATCTTCTTGGACCCCGACCCGGACCTGGCGTCCTCGTACGCCGAGCGAAGGCGGATGTTCGATCTGCCGCGCTCGAGCTGGGCCGACTACGACACGTCGCTACTGTCCGAGGGCGGTGGGGTCTACGCTCGTACGCTCAAGTCGGTCCCGGTCAGCCCGCAGGTACGCGCGGCCCTCGGCCTGGACGAGGCTGTGTCGGCGATGACGCCGGCGGAGCTGCTGACCGCGCTCTTGAAGACACCGGTCGACCTGCTGTGGAACGGTGGCATCGGGACGTACGTGAAGGCCGAGTCCGAGACCCACGACGATGTCGGAGACAAGGCCAACAACGCGATCAGGGTCAACGGCTCACAGCTGCGTTGCCGGTGCGTGGGCGAGGGCGGCAACCTCGGGCTGACCCAGCTGGGCCGGATCGAGTACGCCCGCGCCGGTGGCCGGATCAACACCGACTTCATCGACAACTCCGCCGGTGTCGACACCTCCGACCACGAGGTCAACATCAAGATCCTCCTCGACGCCGTGGTGGAGCGCGGTGACCTGAGCGTCGAACAGCGCAACGACCTGCTCCCCACCATGACCGACGAGGTCGGCCGGCTCGTGCTCAAGGACAACTACGACCAGAACGTCACGATCGCCGGCACGGTACGCGACGCGTCGAGCCTGCTGCACGCACATGCCGGGTGGATCACCCGCCTGGAGCGCAAGGGGCTGCTGGACCGGGAGATCGAGTTCCTGCCGTCACCGAAGCAGATCGCGGCGCGTCGCGCCGAAGGCGTCGGACTCACCGCGCCCGAGCTCGCGGTGCTGCTGGCATACACCAAGATCGTGCTGTCCGAGGAGCTGCTCGGCTCGGACGTCGCCGAGGACCCGTACTTCCGCAGCCTGCTGTTCAGCTACTTCCCGACGCCCCTGCAGCACGCGTACCGCGACGCGATGGAGCAGCACCCGCTGCGCCGCGAGATCATCGTGACCCGCATCGTCAACGACATGATCAACGCCGCCGGCCTGTCGTTCTTCCACCGGCTCTCGGGCGAGACCGGCGCCGATGCCGCCGAGCTCGCTCGCGCGGACGCCATTGCCAGTGAGATCTACGACGCGCAGGCGGTCGCGGAGCAGATCAACGCCCTCGACAACGTCGTGTCCGCAGACACCCAGGAGCAGATGCGGGGCGTGCTGCAGGCCGTGACCGAGCGGGCGACCCGGTGGCTTGTCAACCACCGGCGCAACCCCGACGTGGAGGCCACCGTCGAGCACTTCGGCACCCAGGTGCAACGGGTCCTGCGCGAGCTCTCCGACCTCCTGGTGGGCCGCGAGCGCGACGCCTGGCAGGCGCGCGCTGACGCCCTGACCGACAAAGGCGTCCCCGAGGTGATCGCGGTGCGGGTCGCGTCGTTCGGTACGTCGTTCGGCGTCCTTCCGGTCGTCGACTTCGCGCTGCGTGACGACGTCGACGCCCTGCAGGCCACTGCGGTCCACGCAGAGCTCGCCGAACGTCTCGGCCTGGACCGGTTGGTGGGGCGGATCGGGGCGCTGCCGCGTGACGACCGGTGGCGGACGATGGCGCGGGCAGCGCTGCGCGACGACCTGTTGTCCGTGGCCGCCGACCTCACCGGGCGGGTGTGGTCTAGCACCGACGCCTCGTTGCCGGCGCACGAGCGCGTCGACCGGTGGGCTGCTGAGGAAGGCACGCTGCTGGCCCGTGCCGAGACCACCTTGGAGGAGATCTGGGCCGACGAGACCCCTGATCTCGCCCGGTTGTCGGTGGGACTGCGAATCGTACGCTCCCTGCTCGGCTGAGTCACTCGGCCTCAGCGCGGTGCTGACCGTCATCCTTGCCCGCAGGTTCTCGTGGGAAGCGATCTGACCTGCACCGGTCGCCGATGCGGGTGAGGATGGACCGCGTACGAGAGGTTGGGGAAAGGAGCAGCGGTGAATGTCGGGGACAGCGTCAGCTGGAACACGTCACAGGGTCCTACGCACGGCAAGATCGTCGAGCGCAGGACGAAGGACTTCCAGCTCGACGGGCAGCAGTTCAAAGCCAGCGGGGACGAACCGAAGTCATCGTCGCCTCCGACAAGACCGGGGCCAGGGCGGCGCATGCCGCCGACGCCCTGGCCGAGCGCTGAGCTACGCGGACTCGGAGATGCCGTACCGCTGGTGCAGCCGGCGCAAGAACGGCGGGGCCCACCAGTTCGCCTCGCCGGCCAGCCGCATGAACGCCGGCACGAGCACCCCGCGTACCAAGGTGGCGTCCATCAGGATCGCGATCGTCATGCCGAGCCCGAGCAGCTTGATGAACGTCACCTGTGAGGTGGCGAACGCGATGAAGGTCACCGCGAGCACCCCTGCCGCTGCCGTCATGATCCGTCCCGTCTTCTGCAGGCCGATCGCCACCGCCGCAGTGGTGTCGCCGGTACGGTCGTGCTCCTCCTTGATCCTGGACAGCAGGAACACCTCGTAGTCCATCGACAGCCCGAACGCGATGCAGAACATCAGGATCGGGATCGTCGTGTTGAGGGTTCCGGTCGGGGTGAAGTCGAGAAGATCGGCGCCGTTGCCGTCCTGGAAGACCCACACCATGGCGCCGAAGGTGGCGCCGAGGCTGAGCACGTTGAGGATGATCGCCTTGATCGGGATGAGGACGCTGCCGGTCATCAGGAAGAGCAGCACGAAGGTCGCCACGGCGACGATGCCGAGCGCCAGCGGGACAAGTCCGAAGATCGCAGCCTTGGAGTCGACGAGTTCCGCCGCCGGCCCCGCCACCAGCGTCGGCACGCTCGTGTCCAGCGCCCGGAGCTCGGCGACGAGCTGTTCACCGGCTGGGGACACCGGCTCGGCGTCGCTGACGACGTCCAGATAGGACCCGTCGCCGTCGGCGAACCGCTGTGCCTGCGGGCCGGCCTCGGCCACCTGGGCGCCGTCGGCGAACGTCCCCGTGCTGGTGTCCACCTGGTTGACCTCGGGCAGTGCCGAGATTCTCGAGGCCAGCTCGGTGGTCTGCTCCGGCGTTGCCTCCGCCAGTACGACCGGGAAGGAGCGCGCGGAGCTGTCGTCGAACTCGGTGCGCAGGCTGTCACCGACGATGCGGGCCGTGCTGTCGGTCGGCAGGTCACGGTCGTCGGGGAGGCTGAAGGAGACCCCGAGGAACGGCGTCGCAAGGAAGACGAGCAGCACCACGACCGGGAGGCCGGTCAGGATGGGTCGGCGCATGACCGTGTTCGACAGGGAGTGCCAAAAGACGCTATCGGAGGCGCCGTCGCGCCGCTTGCGCCCGACGGAGAACCGGTTCACCCTCGCTCCGAGGACGGCGAGCAGCGCCGGGA
>JACCZT010000035.1 GCA_013695785.1 Nocardioidaceae bacterium
CCGCGGTGCTCACCGTCGCCGCCGCTGCGCTGGCCGGCATCCGAGGGGCGAAGTCGACGGCAAAGGTCGGCATGAAGACGCCGGTCACCTCGGCCGAGGTACGTGCGCCACAGCAGCGCCTCGACCAGCTGATGCGTGCCCTCGACGACGTGCGCGCCGCCGGCCGCGTCGTCGGTGACGTCAAACTGGTCGCCGATGAGTCGGCGCAACCGCTGACCGTGCTGGCCGAGCTCGACATCCCGGACAAGGTCGGCGCCTGAGCCCATGCGCGCGAGATCGGCTGCGGTGCTGGCGGCCGTCACCCTCCTCGGCGTTGCCGCGTCTCAGACCAGTCCGCGGCGCCGCTGGTGCAAAGGCTCGAAGCCGCGCCCGTACCCGAGGGCGCGGTCGAGGTCGACAGACAGGACAGGGACGGCGATTTCGAGCGGGGACCGACGGCGACGCTGGAGTACTCGCTGCCATCGCCGTTGCGGCGGCGTGCCCCGAGCTGCTGCGCGGATTCATCGACGCCGACTACACGTTGTTCCAATACGTCGAACCGAGCCCGGGGATAGCCGACCGGTCTTCCCACCAGGTGTGGACACCGAGTACCTCTCCGACGGCTTCACCGCCATGCGCACCAAGCCCAAGACCGGCGACGCCCTCCCCGACGGCACCCACCTCCGGTTGTCCCAATGACCTGCGGCGCTCGCTGGCTGTACGACTGTGGCGCAGACCCTGATCGGATCTGCGCCACGGCGTTCGTCAATCTGCTCGCGGTCACTCGTTCAGCGAGACCACCGTTCTGGCTAGCGTCTTTCCCATGCCCCTGAAGTTGACCATCCCGAGGTACGGCGCTGTGTCATCAATGGTGTTGTCCGGCGTGAACTTCCAGGAGTACGTCTCGCCGGTCTCCACCTGCCGCTGGGGCGGGTCGGCGGTGAGGTTTCCCTCGTCGCCCTCGACGACGAAGTCACGCAGTGTGAACGACGCGTCCGTTCCATCGGCGACCGAGTAGGCCACCACGTGGACCGTGTAGTCACCCGGCGGGAGCTCCCGGGTGGTGATGATCTCGTCCGCCCGGCCGGTCGCCGACGCCGCGACGATCGAGTCGTCGGCGTCATCGGTGATGAACAGGTCCAGATCGTCGGTGGAATCATCTGGCAAGATCTGCACCCGGACGAGGGTCGTGGCGTCGGTGACCTTCAGGTCCTGCCTGAAGTTCTTGGGATCGTCCGGGACGAGATCGCCGGTGTTCGGACCAGTGGCCGTCCCTTCTGTGTCATCGCCCTCAACAAGTCCCTTGACCCTTGCCTTGACAGTGCCGTCGAACCCGGCCTTGGTCTTGATGAAGAACGGGTCGCTCCCCTCGGCGCTGACCTGAGGGGTGACCTCCGGCGGTGCCTGGAGTGCCGTCGGGTTGACGACGATCGGGATGCGCACCGAGTGGGTGCCGTCCTTGAAGAAGATCCTGCCCTTGGCGTACTTGCCGAACTTCGCGTCCGTCCGCTTCAAAGTCAGCGTGATCTTCTGGGTCTTGCCCGGCGCGATGCTGAACTGCGACGGGCTTGCACTGATCTTGACACCGCTCAAACCGGTATCGGTCATCGTGTAGGTCGACTTCTTGTTGCTGACGTTGGTCACCTTGCGGACGACCGTCTCCTTGCCGGCGAGCTTGTTGACGGCGATAGACGGGGTGTTCATGTTGGATGCCTTTTCGGGGTCCTTCGACAAGGGTTTGCCGTTCCCGTAGGTGATTCCCTGCCCCGCGAGGTAGCTGAGCCAGTCATCAATGTCGCTGTCAAAGGACAACCCGGGGTTGAAGAACTTCCTCGGAGCCACGAAACCGGCACCCTGGTCGAACGGGTCCTTGGTGTCGGTGAGGTCGACCGCGGTGGTCATCATCGCAGACTTGATGTCCATCGGCGACCAGGTCGGGAAGCGCTGCTTGAACAGCAGTGCCAGACCCGCGATGTGCGGCGAGGACATCGACGTACCGGAGTAGAAGTCGAAGTCCCGTCCCTTGTTGTTTTCCGGCGCGACGGCCGCGAGGACGTCCGAGCCGGGAGCGGCGATGTCAGGCTTGAGCAGGTCACCGTCGGCGGCTAGCGAGGGTCCACGACTGGAGAAGCCCGAGAGGGCCGGTGGGGTCGGGGTCGTCGATCCCGCGTTGTTACCCGCGTCGATCGATGCCGTGGGTTTGGCTGCGGTGTCGGCGTACTTGTGGATCGGCACGCTGTACTCCGAGCGCAGGTGCACCGTGGGAACGGCGTGGAGCTCGGCGGACGTGTCGTCCGGTCCACCGGGCACGTTGATCAGCAGCATGCCGACACCGCCGGCGGCCTTGACCACGTCGCTCTTCTCCACGCGCGCGTTGGTGCCGCGATCACAGATGACGATCTTGCCGTCGGCTTCGGCCGGGTCCAAGGAGTCGGGGAAGCAGAGCTTGGCGTCGGCCACGCCACCATCGGATTCGTCAGAAGCAATCTCGTAGGACGACACCAGCGGGCTGCTGGGCACGTCATTGACGGCCGAGGACGCGCCGACGTAGGAGTCCCCATTACCGAGCTTGACGGTGGACTCGATCAGCTCGTGAGTGGTGGCCGCGACGGTTGTGAGCCAGGGGCTCGGGTGGTTGACCGTCGAGGGCGTCGGTCCGCTGTTGCCGGCCGAGGCTGCGACGAACACGCCCGCATCGGCGGCGTTGAGGAATGCGATCTCGACCGGGTCGATGGGGTTGGCATCTGAGCCGGAGATGGAGAAGTTGATCGCGTCGACGCCATCCTTGACCGCGTCGTCGATGGCCGCGACGGAGTCGAGGGTGCTGCAACCGCCTTCGTCGGGAGCCTTCTCCTCCCAGCACACCTTGTAGGAGGCGACCCGTGCCGCCGGCGCCATGCCGGTGATCGTCCCGTAGCTGTCTCCCTTGATCCTGGCGTTGACGCCGCTGTTGCCGGCAGCTGTGGAGGCCGTATGGCTGCCGTGCCCGCCGAAGTCCTCTGGCGAGCGGAACTCACCGTTGAAGACTGGCCCGTAGCCCTCGTTGTAGTAGCGGCCACCGATCAGCTTGTCGTTGCAGTTGAAGTTGGCCGCGAAGTCGCTGTCATCGCTCTTCTGGCAGATGCCGGTCCACTGTCCGGGCACCTTGCCTCCGGTGGCGGCGAAGGACTTGCTGTCGGAGTTGATCCCGGAGTCGACGACACCGATGATCGTGCCCTTGCCTGCCCCGGTGGACGAATCCTTGCCGCCGAGATCCTTCCAGACGCCGTTCTTGCCGGTCAGGCCCAAGAAGTCGGCCGTCGGGGTGACGTCGGGCTTGGCGAGGCGCGACTTGACCACCGCAAGCACATCGGAGCGGCGCGAGAGCTCAGAGGCCTGCTCGCCGCTCAGCGACGCTGCGAATCCGTTGAGCGCGGTCGTGTAGTTGTAGAGCGGATTGGCGCCCACGGCGCCAGCGAGCCGGTCCTGTTGCTGCTTCAGCGAGCCGATGTAGTCGCGGCTGGCCGCCGTGGTGGAGTCGAAGGTTCGCCCACCGGTCGGCGCGGTCCGCGCGAAGCCTGAGACGCCGCCGCGGTAGGTAGCGGCCGGCTTCTGGGCCATCACCACGACGTACTTGCCGTCGGTGAAGGACTGAGCCTTGGCGGCCGACGAGAGACCGTCGGCGGACGGGACCTTGGACTTGGACGCAAAGGCACTCGATCCACCGGCACCGACCGACACCGCGAGCATGGTGCCCGCGGCTGCGACGGTGAGGATCTTGCGACCGCGACTGGCTCGACGCGTGTACTGAGACAACGGAGTAGCTCCTCTGTGGGGTTGCCCCGGGATCTCCGGGCAACGACGTCCGGTGTCTTTCCCGCATCTGGCGGAATTCAAACCTTCGTTACCGAATCTTTACCGTTTCGGCGAAGTCCAGGCGGGTGAGCAGCGCTCCCCCCATGGCGACCGCAGTGGTCGTCTGACCGGCGACATCGGGCAAGCCGGCGTCGAAGGCGAGGCACAACGCCGACTCACCCAACATGCGGGCGGTCTCGGTGTAGCCGGGGTCGCCACCACTGACGCGCGTGGTGATCTGTCGCCCGGCGGACTCACCGACGAACGTGACGGTGAACCACGACGCGTCCCGCTTCGTCTGGCTGGGACCCTCCCCGGCGGCACGCAGCCGGAGCAGCAGGTCACGCCCCGGCGGCAGCTGGGCGACGGCGAGTGCGCCGCCTGCGCCGACGACGGTCGCGGCAGCCATCGGCAGGCTGGAGAAGTGCGCGTAGTGGCCGTAGGAGAAGTCCGGGCCGTACTCGGGCAGCGCGCGGGCCGAGCGACAGATGACGACCGGGTCGATGGTCGGAAGCGGGAGTGCCCACCCCAGCCCGTCCGGGCCGCGCCCGGGACGTTCGGGCAGCGCGCGCACGCGCCGGTCGTCGGTGCGCGCCTCGGCTTTACGGCGCTGAGCGGCGACCTTGCTCGCAGCCCGTACGCGCGAGAACGCGCGGACTGCCGACTGGTAGGTGCCGCCGGAGAAGTCGGCCGCGGCGCGGACGTACCCGCGGACAGTCAACGGCTCATCGGTGGCGAGTTGGCGGACCAGGTGCAGGACGCCGAGGTCGTGCGGCACGGAGTCGAACCCGCACGCGTGCACCAGCCGGGCCCCGCTCTGGTGGGCCCGGTCGTGGTGGGCCAACCACATCCGGTCGACGAACTCCGGCTCGCCGGTCAGGTCGCAGTAGGTGGTTCCGGCGTTGGCGCAGGCGGCGACGGCCGGTTCGCCGTACTCGACGTAGGGGCCGACAGTGGTAGCGAGGACGCGGGTCGCCTCAGCCAGGGCGCGCATCTGCTTGGTGTCCTTGACGTCCACCAGCACTGTCTCGGGAGTGCTGTCACCGGAATCGGTGATCCGTTGCGCTACCGGGTCGAGCTTGGCCGCACTGCGACCCGCGATCGCCCACCGCGCGGACTCCGGCGCGTGGGCGCCGAGGTAGTCGGCGGTGAGGCCGCCGGTGAACCCGGTGGCGCCGAGCAGCGCGAAGTCGTACCCCATGGCCTGTCGCGCTGCCGGTCAGGAGGCTTTGTCGCGACGTTCGCGCTTGGAGGTCTCGCGCGGCACCAGCGTCGGGTTGACGTTGTCGAGCACTGTCTCCTTGGTGACGACCACCTTGGCGACGTCGTCGCGGCTCGGGACCTCGTACATGACGTTGAGCAGGACTTCCTCGATGATGGCGCGCAGGCCGCGGGCCCCGGTCCCGCGCAGCATCGCCAGGTCGGCCATCGCCACGATCGCGTCGTCGGTAAACTCCAGCTCGACGTTGTCGATCTCGAAGAGCTTGACGTACTGCTTGGTCAGCGCGTTGCGCGGCTGGGTCAGGATCTCGACCAGCGCCTCCTTGTCGAGCGAGTCGACGGTGGCGATCACGGGCAACCGCCCGATGAACTCGGGGATGAGCCCGAACTTCAACAGGTCCTCGGGCATCACTTGGGAGAAGATCTTCTGTGGGTCGGTACGCTTCTCCAGCTCGGTCTTCTCGACGTTGAACCCCAACGACATCTTGCCGCTGCGGCTCTCGATGATCTGTTCGAGGCCGGCGAACGCGCCACCGACCACGAACAAGATGTTGGTGGTGTCGATCTGGATGAACTCCTGGTGCGGATGCTTGCGCCCCCCTTGCGGCGGCACCGACGCGGTGGTGCCTTCGAGGATCTTCAGCAGCGCCTGCTGGACACCCTCACCCGAGACGTCACGGGTGATCGACGGGTTTTCGCTCTTGCGGGCGATCTTGTCGATCTCGTCGATGTAGATGATGCCCGTCTCGGCCTTCTTGACGTCGTAGTCCGCAGCCTGGATCAGCTTGAGCAGGATGTTCTCGACATCCTCACCGACGTAACCGGCCTCGGTCAGCGCCGTCGCGTCGGCGATGGCGAACGGCACGTTGAGCATCCGGGCGAGGGTTTGCGCGAGGTAGGTCTTGCCGCAGCCGGTCGGGCCGACCATCAAGATGTTGGACTTGGCCAGCTCGACGGTGTCGTCCTTGCTGTGCCGTCCTGAACCGACCCCGGCTTGCACGCGCTTGTAGTGGTTGTAGACCGCTACCGCGAGCGAACGCTTGGCCGGGTCCTGGCCGATCACGTAGCCGTTGAGGAACTCGAAGATCTCGCGCGGCTTGGGCAACTCGTCGAGGCCGACGTCGGCACCCTCGGAGAGCTCGTCCTCGATGATCTCGTTGCACAGGTCGATGCACTCGTCACACATGTAGACGCCGGGTCCGGCGATGAGCTTCTTGACCTGCTTCTGACTCTTGCCGCAGAACGAGCACTTGAGCAGATCCCCACCGTCACCGATGCGAGCCACGGGGCCATCCTTCCGGTTGGGGAACTACTGGTGTTGCTGCGCGCATGGTGCACCGACGTGCGAACGCGCTCTGTCGACCGTACCCCGAGTGAGGCTCACACGTCGTGGACCTTGCGGCGTGTGCCCCCAGGAAATCAGACCGCGGGAGTCTTGAGCGTGTCGAGGACCTGGTCGATCAAGCCGTACTCGACCGCCTGCTGAGCGGTGAGGATCTTGTCCCGCTCGACGTCCCTGCTGACCTCCTCGGGCGTCTTGCCCGAGTGGTCGGAGAGCATCTTCTCCAGCAGCGCGCGCATGCGCAGGATCTCGTTGGCCTGGATCTCCAGGTCCGAGATCTGACCGCCGGTGCCCTCGGTGTACGGCTGGTGGATGAGGATCCGGCTGTTGGGTAGCGCGAGACGCTTGCCCGGTGCGCCCGCGGCCAGCAGGACCGCGGCAGCCGAGGCAGCCTGGCCGATGCACACCGTCTGCACGTCGGGCTTGAGGTAGCGCATCGTGTCGTAGATCGCGGTCAGCGCCGTGAAGGAACCACCGGGTGAGTTGATATAGAGGCTGATGTCGCGGTCGGGGTCCATCAGCTGCAAGCACAAGAGCTGCGCCATGACGGCGTTGGCGACCTCGTCACTGATCGGGGTGCCGAGGAAGATGATGCGGTCCTCGAAGAGCTTGGCGTAGGGGTCGATACGGCGGAAGCCGTACGGCGTGCGCTCCTCCCACTGCGGGATGTAGTAGTTCATGCTCGGCGCGGTCTGCTGATGCAGGGGGATGTCGTTCATGGCGCTTCCTGAGACGTTGGCGCGGAGGATCTCACCGGACGGCGGGCCACTCATGCGGGGCCACCTCCGGTGACGTCTCCACCGCTGGTGACGACGTGGTCGATGAAGCCGTAGGCCTGGGCCTGCTCAGCGGTGAACCAGCGGTCACGGTCGGAGTCGAGCTCGATCTGCTCGACGGTCTGGCCGGTGTGCTGGGCCTGCAACGCGTTGAGCTGCTTCTTGAGCAGCAGGCTCTGCTCGGCCTGGATCTTGATGTCCGACGCCGAGCCGCCGATGCCGCCCGAGGGCTGGTGCATCAAGATCCTGGCGTGCGGGAGCGCATAACGCTTGCCGGCCGCTCCGGCGGCGAGCAAGAACTGGCCCATCGAGGCTGCCAGCCCCATCCCGACGGTCACGACGTCGTTGGAGACGAACTGCATGGTGTCGTAGATGGCCATGCCAGAGTCGACCGAGCCACCGGGTGAGTTGATGTAGAGGCGGATGTCGGCCTTGCCGTCCTCTGCGTTGAGCAGCAGCATCTGGGCGCAGATCGCGTTGGCGTTCTCATCGCGGACCTCCGAACCGAGGAAGACGATGCGCTCGCGCAGCAGGCGCTGGTAGATGTGGTCGTCGAGTCCGGCGGCTGCGCCCTCTCCGGCCATGCGGGGATTCATCTGGGAAGTCTGGATCGGATTCACGAACTCGACCCTAGTCGGTGCGGAGGCGATTCCCACGCGCCACCCGCCTGTGTTCGCTCAGGGCGCACGGGTACTCCTCAGGCGTGCAGCGCGGCGAGCTCGGGGCCGAGGGCGGCGGCGAGCGCGGGAGTGACCTGCCAGTCCCCGACGAGCCTTCGGTACTCCTGCACCTGCCCGGCGGTCGGCGGGGCACCGGTGAGGACGGCTCGCAACAGCGTGTTGCGGGGCGTGTGCACTGACCCGACGAACTCGATCACCTCCACGCGGTACCCCAGCAGCCGCAAGATGGCGGCACGCAGCGCGTCGGTGAGCACGTCCGCGAACCGTTCGCGGATGATGCCGTGCCGGTCGAGCAGGCCGTACGGCTCTGGGACCGTGCCGACGTCCTTGAGCTGGCGCTGAAGATCGTGGTGGCAGCACGGCGCCGCGAGGATGACCGGCGCGCCCCAGCGCACCGCTCGCGCAAGGGCGTCGTCGGTGGCGGTGTCGCACGCATGCAGGGCGAGGACCAGGTCCGGCGGCGTCTCGAGCTCGACAGCACCGATGCCCTCGGCCACGAAAACCATGTGCTCGGACCAGCCCAACCGGGCCGCGACGTTGGCGTTGTGCTCGCGTGCCTGCGCCTTGGTGTCCACACCGGTGACGTCGATCTCGAGTCCGTGTCGACGGCTGAGCCAGTCGTAGGCCGCCATGGTGAGGTAGGCGTTGCCGCAGCCGAGGTCGACGACGTGCATCGGCCGACCCGCGGTGCGGGCCGCGTCCCGCGCCGGCGGGACAACCGGATCGAGCGCGCGCACGAACGCCTCGACCTGCATGTACTTGTCGCGTCGCGCTGCCCGGACCCGACCTCCGTCGGTCGTGATGCCGAGGACCTCGAGGAACTCCTCGTCCGGAGAGAGGAAGCGCGCCTTGGTCCGGTCGTGGTCGCGGTCCGCCGGGTGCGGCTCGGTGGCGACTCGACCGGAGCGGCTGACGAGCTTCCTACCCTTCTTGGTCACCCGCACCTGGATCGTCTCGGTGGGTGTCTCGACGTGCCAGCTCGCGAAGGGCATCGCGAGGAGCTCCTCGACCTGCGCCGGTGCTTCCTGCGGCGTGAGGTTGCTGGTGTGGGCTTGGTGCTCGTCGAGCGAGACGACCTGGAGCCGCAAGCCGGCCTTGATCGAGACCCAGCGGAGCTCGAGGCGGCGAACATCGAGATCCGCGCCTCGCTGGCGTCCGCTCGCGACGGCGCGGACCAGCTGGTCCGGGTCCGTCAGCACCCCGAGCAGCTGACCGGCTTCGTCTTCGACAGGTTCCACGATGTGCCCTTACTCCACGACTTGTGAGCAGGCGGTTGGTCTGCGTCGCTGACACCAACCCTGCACTCACACATTCGTATGACGCAACGCGGGATTACCCGACTCAGCCACGCTCGACCTCGGCCTTGATCCGCCGGAGTGTCTGCTCCACCCCGCGCTGCAAGCCTTCCTCGAACTCCGCCGAGCCGCCGAGCAGCCTGTCTGTCGAGAACGCCGACCGTGTGGAGAGCCCGTCGGGTGTCTCCCCCAGCTCAAAGCTCCACACCGTGCGGTTCTCAGTGATGCGAAAGGCGATCGCTCGCTGCGGCTCGTACCGCACGACCTTGACGGTGCTCGGCCAGACCCGCATGCCCTGCCGGTTGAGGTTGACCGCTCGCGCGCCCAGACGGACGGGCCCGAAGACGCGCATGCGCAGGCACTGGGGACTCCACTCCCCCATGCGTTCGAGGTCCGAGACGACCGCCCACACCTCGCGCGGCGGAGCGTCGATCTCGATGTTTGCCTCGATCGGGCGTGGGTCGGTCATCGATGTCCTCCGGTGGTGATCGCGGCGCGTGGCCGGTCGCTGATCCAGCGCACCAGCCAGTCACCGACCTGTGGGTTGTTGAGAAGGGCGAAGTGGTCGATGGCGCCGACGTGGCGCACATCTGCATGCGCGACGACAGGGTCGTCGCGCCGTCCGCGGCCGACGGCGGAGGGGTAACGCACGAGCAGGTCGCCCAGCACGAGACTCAGCGGGTGGTTGGTCGTGGGCCCGAGCGTCGCCGCGACGAAGTGGTAGTCGGCGTGCAGGAGCGGGGCCGCGGCGATGCGGTCCAGCCCCCAGGTGCGTGTGAGGTCGCGGTCGTGCCACTCGTCGCGACTGATGTAGCCGTGGCGCAGGTCGACGATTCCCGGCGAGCGGACGTCGAGAATGCGGCCGAACGGGGCAGCCTCGGGCAGGATCTGCAACGCGCGTGCGCCGAGGTGCGCCACCTTCTCCAGGGACGCGCCGAGGTGCGGCGTACCCAGACACACCACGTGGCGTACGAGGCCGGGCCAGGTGAGCCCGGCAGCCACCGCGTGGTTCGTCGCCGCACGCGCGACCAGGCCACCCATCGAGTGTCCGACGAGACTGATCCGGGTCACCTGTACGGGCCACTGCTCGCACAGCCGCTCGATGAGATCGCTGAGGTGCGTGCCGTTGTCGGACACGTGCAGGCCGGTGTTGTACCGCAGGACCAGTGGCGTGGCAGCGGTCTCGCGGAGGAGCCGGTCTACATAGGTGCTCCCGACCCGGTCACGCTGGCGGTTCCAGGACTCGTCGCTCTCGACGAGGCCGTGCAGCAGGAGCACCACGTTGCCCCGCGCGTCCGGGTAGGCGCGCTCCAGCGCATCCCGGTCGAGCACCACGTCCGAGGCTTCCTTGCGCAGAGACATCACTATCGCGTGGGGGTCGTCGCGTTCGTCGAGCTCTGCACCGATCAACCCGTTGACCGTTGCCATCAGGCGCCGGCCCGTGGGGCCGGACTCGACGGGGGCGCCCACCCCGCGCGCGGCGAGCGTGCGCAGGGCCGAGCCCGAAGCACGGGTGAGCAGTGACAGACCGTCGTACATCGCGGTGAACACCGTGTCGTGGACCGACTCCACCGTTCCTGCGACGAGACGCGTGCGGCGAAACACCCGCCTGGCCGTTGCCCGATGGATGTCCCGGATGGTGTCCACCACCAGGCGGTCGCCGTACTCCAGGGCAAGGGCCGCCGCATGCGTCACACGTATGGGTTGGGCGGCGTCCACGCTCAGGACCTGGTGTCACCGTCGGTGCCGCCGTCGGTGTCGCCATCCCTGCTGGTGCCGTCTTCTGCAGTCGTCTCGTCGGCGTAGGTGCCGTCGGCCTGCAGACCCTTGAGGGTGACCACGTTGCCCGACTTGTCCGTGACGGTGGCCGCCTCGACGATGGACGCCAGCGCCTTGCCGCGGACGACCTCGCTCGCCAGCTGGGGCACGTGGTTGTGCTCCATCATGTGCTGCGCGTACTCCTGCGGGTCGGTGCCTGCCTGCTGCGCGCGGCGCACGATGTACTGGGTGAGCTCGGCCTCGTCGAGCCCGATCTCCTCCTTGGCTGCCACGTCGTCGAGGACGAACTGCGCGAGCAACGAGTCGCGTACGCGCTTCTCCAGGTCGGCGTCGAACTCGTCGACGGTCTGCTCCTCGTTGTCGAGGTACTGCTCCATCGTCATGCCCGCGTACGCGAGCTGCTGGTTGATCTGTTCACGGCGTGACTGCACCTCCTCGGCCAGGACACCGTCCGGGACCGGAGCGTCGATCTGTTCGAGGAGCTTCTCCAGCACGGCGTCGCGGGCCTCGTTGGCCTGCTCCATGCGCTTGGCGCGGGCGAGACGTTCGATGATGTCGGCCCGCAGCTCCTCGACGGTGTCGAACTCCGAGGCGGTCTGGGCGAACTCCTCGTCCACCTCGGGCAGCTCCTGCAGCTTGACCGCCTGTGCGGTCACCTCGACGTCAACCTCCTGACCGGCCATGTCGCCGCCGACGAGCGTGGTGGAGAACGTCGTCGACTCCCCCACCGACAGACCGGTCAAAGCCTCGTCGAGTCCTTCGAGCATCGTCTCCTTGCCGATCTGGTACGTCATCCCCTCGGCCTGGGCGCCTTCGAGCGGAGTGCCGTCCTTGGACGAGGCGGACAGGTCGATCGTCACGAAGTCACCGTCGGCGGCTGGCCGCTCGAGGTCCTCGAGGGTGGCGAAGCGCTCCCGCAGAGCACGGATCTGCTCCTCGACGTCGTCGTCGGTTGCGGTCGCGATGTCCTCGACCTCCACCTCGAGCCCCTCGTAGTTCGGCAGCTCGATCTCCGGGCGTACGTCCAGCTCGGCGATCAGCTCGAGGGTCTCGCCGTCCTCGAGCTTCGTGATGTCGATCTCGGGCTGGCTGAGCGGCTGGAGCTCATGCTCCTGCACGGCCTGGCCGTAGATCCCCGGCAGCGCGTCGTTGATCGCCTGGTCGAGCACGGCGCCGCGACCGACCCGCTGGTCGACGATCTTCGCCGGGACCTTGCCCTTGCGAAAGCCCGGGATCGTGATCTGCGCACCGATCTGCTTGTACGCCGCGTCGAGGCTCGGTTGGAGCTCCTCGAAGGGCACCTCGATGGTGAGCTTGACCCTGGTCGGGCTCAACGTCTCTTGGGCGCTCTTCACGTCGGTGACTCCTTCGTACTGCTTGATGGTCTGACTGCGGTGCTGCGGGCGGTCTGGACGGTGCTGGTCGGGATGACAGGATTTGAACCTGCGGCCTTCCGCTCCCAAAGCGGATGCGCTACCAAGCTGCGCTACATCCCGGTCGTCGGCCCGGTCCCGGGCGTCCGATCGAGTCTAGTCGACTTCGGTCGGTCGCCTCGAATCGGCGCCCGGCGGGCACACTCGTGTGATGGAGGTACGCCCGCTCGCCGCCGTTGCCGACCTCGTGGCCTCCCGCGCCCCGGCTGCAGGTGACACCAAGGTGGTGGCCGTCGACGGCCCCAGTGGGTCTGGCAAGAGCACGCTCGCGCGACGCCTCCGGCGCGTCCTGGGGGCCCCGTTGCTACACCTGGACGCCCTCTATCCGGGGTGGGACGGCCTCGCAGCGGCGCCGGGGCTGCTCGTGGAGCACGTGCTGTGCCCGCTCGCCGAGGAGCGGCAGGCGGTGTATCGGCGCTGGGACTGGGACGCGGGTCGGTGGGCCGAGTCGCACGTCGTCTCACCGGTGCCGGTCCTTGTCGTCGACGGGGTCGGCAGTGGTGCGGTGCTATGCGCGCCGTACCTCAGCGTGCTGCTGTGGGTCGAGGCGCCGACAGCCGTACGGATGCGCCGTGGGATCGAGCGCGACGGGGAGGCGTACCGTCCGCACTGGGAGCGCTGGGCGCGGCAGGAGGGTGCGATGTTCGTCGCCGACCGCACCCGCGATCGCGCAGACCTCGTCATCGACGGCGCCCCAGACGCACCGCACGACCCGGACACCGAGATCGTCGTCGTCCGTGGCCTGGCATAGCGCCGGCTGCGGTGCGCCGCTACCGGCGTAGACTCCGGCAGGTGCAGATCACGGGTGCATCCATCGCTCTGGCCAGCTTGTTCCGTCCCGCCACCGACGCACCTGCCCGCGCGAGCGCGGGGGTCGCCGCCGCGCTGCGCATCCTGGCTGGGTTGCTGTGGCTGTACAACGTGTCGTGGAAACGGCCGCCCGACTTCGGCAAGGACAGCGGCAACGGGCTGTACGGTTTCACCCAGGACGCCGTCGACCACCCGGTCCTTCCTCCCTTCAGCTGGCTGGTGGAGACCATCGTGCTCCCCAACTTCGCCTTCTTCGGATGGGGCGTCCTCGTCGTCGAGACGCTGCTCGCCGTGCTCCTTCTCACCGGGACACTGGTACGCCTGGCCGCGATTGTCGGCGTCGTACAGTCTCTGTCCATCGGGCTGTCGGTCGCGCAGACTCCGGGTGAGTGGCCATGGTCGTACTGGCTGATGATCGGCGTCCACGTCGTGCTCCTGTTCACCGCGGCCGGCAGGATCGCCGCGGTCGACGCCGTCCGCGGGGCTGCGCAAAGTCGACGGCACACCGGCGAGCTCGCTGCCCACCGGCTGGCCGGCGGGTGGGGCATCGTCGTCCTCCTCACGGCCGTCTTGGCGGTCGCGCTCTCCATGGGCGACGATCCGAGCGCGCCGAGCGGCGCCACTCTCGGCGGGCCGGGGTTGTCGGTGTCCCTGGGCAGCTACAACCTCATCGGCGCCGTCGTACTGGCCGTGACCGCGGCCCTCATGCTGGCCGCGACGACGTTGCACAGCCGCATGCTCGCGATGGCGGCCGGCGTCGTCGCCGCTGTCGCCGCCGCGTCGCTGTACGCGCAGCTCGGACGTACCGACGCCTGGCTCGGCGGCTCCAACACCTCGGCGGCGTTCTTCCTGTGTGCCGCAGTCGTCAGCTTCGCCACCGCGGGACAGCTCGGCCGGACCCGACGCCAGTCGCGCACCGCTGCTCGTGCGGTGGGCGGCTAGCACGGTCGGCTACTGGACGTCGAGCGCGGTCAGCGGGTGGATGGCTGGCGGGGCGGCGAGGAGGTCGCCGACGTCAGCGAGAGCGCTCTGGACGTGGGCGGACTGCAGGTGCAGGTCGAGATCTGCCGGGTCCTGCCACCGCTCGGAGGTGATGAAGGTTCCTGGAGCCACGTCGGACTCAGAAAGGTCGTAGGCGATGTTGCCGGACTCGGCGCGGGTCGGGGCCACCAGTCTCTGCATCGCGGCGCGCACCGCATCCTCGGACCCTGGCTTGGCGGCGATCACGGCGACGACGTCAACGCTCATCTTTCCTCCATCGAGGTGCTTGGGTGCGCGACCGGCAGTCATGGCATCATTGACGCGTCGCTGACCAGCGCGCGGGTGTAGCTCAATGGTAGAGCCTCAGTTTTCCAAACTGATGACGCGAGTTCGATTCTCGCCATCCGCTCCAGCTCATGAGAGGGATGTCCAGGACCATGGCAAGCGATGACGAGATGGACGTCGAGAAGGTGCACGAGAGCCTGGCCAAGGCGCTGCGGCTCCAGCTGGGATCGCTGCTGACGATGACCATGCTCGCCGGAACCTTGCGCGGTATGACGAGCGCTGCGGTCAAGTCCCAGCTCCGCGACTACGTGCGAGCCGAGATCGACGACACGTACCTGCTTGCGGAAAAGCTCACCGCCTTAGGTGGCAGTGTTCCGACCAGCGTGCCCGACCTCGTCCTGCCCACCGCAACGGACAAGGCGCTCACTGCGTTCCTCGACAACGAGGCAGATGTGCTCGCCGCGCTCCACGCCGTCATCGCCGCGACCGGGCAAGAGCCGCACAGCGAAGCGCTCGAGCACCTGCTGGAACACGTCATCATGCGCAAGCAGCAGCAGGTCGACTTCATCACCCTCGCGGTCGTCCCGGCCTGACCCGAGGCTGGCTGTTCCGCCTCAGTGGATCGTCTCGCCACGGGCGAGCATCGCCACGAACTTCTCCACCCGGCCGGCCCGGGTCTCGGGACGCTTGGCAGCCTGGATCCGGTAGTAGATGGCGTAGCGATTGATGCCGTTGAGCGTCGCGTAGAACGCCTTGGCATCGGGGTTCTGCTCCAGGGCCTTCAGGAAGTCCGCCGGCGGCTCCGCGTTGCTCTGCCCGTCGTACGCGCGGTCCCACCGACCGTCACCCTTCGCGGCGTCGACCTCTGCCAGCCCGCCGGGACGCATCGTCCCCGCCGCGATCATCGCCTCAGCCTTCTCCCGGTTGCGCTTGGACCACGGGCTCCGCGGGCGCCGGCGCGTGAACGCCTGCAAAAAGTACGTGTCGTCGTACGAACGCTTCTGGCTGTCGATCCAGCCATAGGTCAACGCGACGTCAAGCGCCTCGTCGTACGTCGTGGTCACCACACCGGTGCCCTTCTTGGCGATCTTCAGCCAGATGCCAGGGGAGGAGTCGTGGTGCAGCTCCAGCCACGCCTGCAACGACTCTGGCGAGTCGAACTCCTCGATGGTCTTCGCGTCCGCCACGCGACTACCTGCCTTCGTCCATGTCGTACGAGAGTACGAGATCCAACTCATCCTCCTCATCGCCGGCCAGTACCTACTCCTGCACGACCGTCACTTCAACCGTGTTGGAGGAGTTGGACGGCAGCAGGTCCGTCAATTTCGCGAAGTAGGCGGTTATATTGCGCGTGCCGGGCCTGTCATTGGGCCGCAGCGTTCCCACGGCGTGCCAGGGGCCCAAAGGTTCCATGTTCACCCAGATGTCACACGTGCGTGACGTCCAAGGCGCTTTGGCTGCCTAGTGTCGGTCTCGACCGGTAGACGGGGATCACGCATCGCCGATCCGGTTGGCAGCAGTCGTGGCGCCTGGCGTGCTCCGGTGGATGGAGCATGGCGGGCGCCTCGTCGTTTCCGCCCCTGGTGCTAGCCGTTCTGTGGCGTTTGTCGGCGACTCCGCCGCTGGCAGCGCG
>JACCZT010000052.1 GCA_013695785.1 Nocardioidaceae bacterium
GCGTGCTCGCGGCCATCGCCGACGGCTCGCTCACGACGCGGGTCGAGCGCACCGCCGCGCAGCGCACCGCGGAAGTGGCGCGGCGTGAGCGGCCACTGACGGGCACGACCGAGTTCCCCGACCTGTACGAGACGCTGCCCGACCGGCGCCCCTTGCCCGAGGGCACGGTCGGGGTCGCGCGCTACGCGGCACCGTTCGAGTCCATGCGCGACGAGCCGGCCGCCGAACCGGTGTTCCTGGCCACCATGGGCCCGGTCGCCGCCCACACCGCGCGCGCGAGGTTCGCGAGCAACCTGCTGGCCGCCGGTGGCGTCGACACCGTCACCGCGGGTGCGACCGCCGACGTCGAGGCGGTCCTCGCTGCCTACGCCGGCGCCCCGGTCGTGTGCCTGGCCGGCGACGACAAGGCGTACGCCACGTGGGGCGCGGACCTGGTCGACGCGCTCCGGAGCGCAGGGGCACGTTGGGTCGTGCTCTGCGGCACGCCGACCGACGCCCTCGCCGTCGACGACGTCGCCGCGGAGGGCATCGACGCGGTCGAATTCCTGCGCCGCACCCGCGACCAGCTCGAAGCCGACCGTAAGCACGACGGAGTCGACGCATGACGGTGCCCGCCTCGTTCTCCGGGCTCCCGCTCGAGCCGGGCGAGCCGTACCGCAGCGACCCAGAGGCCTTCGCCCGCGCGACCGACGGCGCCGAGCCGTGGGCGTCGCCCGAGGGCATCGCCGTCAAGGCGGTCTACACCCCCGCCGACCTCGCCGGCCTCGACGCGCTGGACACCTACCCCGGTCTCGCACCGTTCCTGCGCGGCCCGTACCCCACGATGTACACCACCCAGCCGTGGACGCTCCGCCAGTACGCGGGATTCTCGACCGCCGAGGAGTCCAACGCCTTCTACCGACGCAACCTCGCTGCCGGGCAGAAGGGGCTGTCGGTCGCGTTCGACCTCGCGACGCACCGCGGGTACGACTCCGACCACCCGCGGGTCGCCGGCGACGTCGGCATGGCCGGTGTCGCCATCGACTCGATCTACGACGCGCGTGAGCTCTTCGACGGCATCCCGCTGGACGAGATGAGCGTGTCGATGACGATGAACGGTGCGGTGCTGCCGGTGCTGGCGCTGTACATCGTGGCCGCCGAGGAGCAGGGCGTACCCCCGGCGAAGCTCACCGGGACCATCCAGAACGACATCCTCAAGGAGTTCATGGTCCGCAACACCTACATCTACCCGCCGGCGCCGTCGATGCGGATCATCTCGGACATCTTCGCCTACACCGCGGCCAAGATGCCGAGGTTCAACTCGATCTCGATCTCGGGCTACCACATCCAAGAAGCCGGGGCGACCAACGACCTGGAGCTGGCGTACACCTTGGCTGACGGCGTCGAGTACCTCCGGGCCGGTCGGGCGGTCGGGCTCGACATCGACGCGTTCGCCCCCCGGCTGAGCTTTTTCTGGGCGATCGGCATGAACTTCTTCATGGAGGTCGCCAAGATGCGGGCCGCGCGTGCGCTGTGGGCGCGACTCGTCGCCGACTTCGAGCCGCAGAACGCCAAGAGCCTGTCGTTGCGAGCGCACTGCCAGACCTCCGGCTGGTCGCTGACCGCGCAGGACGCCTTCAACAACGTGCAGCGCACCTGCATCGAGGCGATGGCCGCCACGCAGGGACACACCCAGTCGCTGCACACCAACGCACTCGACGAGGCGATAGCACTGCCGACCGACTTCTCCGCGCGCATCGCCCGCAACACCCAGCTGCTGCTCCAGCAGGAGTCGGGTACGACCGGGATCATCGACCCGTGGGGCGGCTCGTACTACGTCGAGAAGCTCACGCACGACCTCGCCGCGCGGGCGTTGGCCCACATCGGCGAGGTCGAGGAGGCCGGCGGAATGGCCAAGGCGATCGAGGCCGGCATCCCCAAGATGCGGGTCGAGGAGGCGGCGGCACGCACCCAGGCACGCATCGACTCCGGCAGCCAGGCCGTGATCGGCGTCAACACCTACCGACTCGCCGACGAGGAGCCGTTCGACGTGCACAAGGTCGACAACCGGGCCGTCTACGCCTCGCAGGTCGCCAAGCTCGAGCGGCTGCGGGCCGAACGTGACCAGGGTGCCGTCGACGAGGCGTTGGCGGCGCTGACGAGGTCGGCCGAGCGCGGCGCTCGGCGCGACGGCTCACTCGAGAGCAACCTGCTGGCGCTCGCGGTCGACGCCGTCCGGGCCATGGCGACGGTGGGTGAGATCTCCGACGCACTGGAGAAGGTGTACGGACGCCACTCGGCGGTGATCCGTACCATTTCGGGCGTGTACCGATCCGAGGCCGGCAGCGACGCCACCATCCAACGCGTGATCGCCGCCACCGACGCCTTCGAGGAGGCCGAAGGCCGGCGGCCGCGCATCTTGGTGGCCAAGATGGGCCAGGACGGGCACGACCGCGGGCAGAAGGTCATCGTCACCGCGTTCGCCGACATGGGCTTCGACGTCGACGTCGGGCCACTGTTCGCCACGCCCGAGGAGGTCGCCCAGCAGGCGGTCGACGCCGACGTCCACATCGTCGGCGTGTCCTCCCTCGCCGCGGGACACCTCACGCTGGTGCCGGCGCTACGCGAAGCCCTGGAGGAGATCGGGCGTCCCGACATCATGGTCGTCGTGGGCGGAGTCATCCCGCCCGACGACGTCGCAACGCTGTTGGACATGGGTGCCGCAGCGGTGTTCGGACCGGGTACGGTCATCGCCGACTCCGCGCTGGGTCTCCTTGAGGACCTCTCCTCGGGCTTGTCACACTGATGGGGTCCTCGGTGTGGACGCCCGCCGACGAGCCTTCGGTCGACGTCGACGCACTGGCAGGAGCGGTCCGCTCGGGCCGACGCTCCGCAGTGTCCCGAGCGATCACGCTGGTCGAGTCCAGCCGGTCCGACCACCGCGCCGCCGCACGGGAGCTCCTCGCGAGGCTGGCGCCACACGCCGGCGGCGCGTGGCGGGTCGGTATCTCCGGCGTTCCCGGGGTCGGCAAGTCCACCTTCATCGAGACCCTCGGGGGCCGGCTGACCTCCGACGGCAAGCGCGTGGGCGTACTCGCCGTCGATCCCTCCAGCGTGCGTACGCGCGGCTCGGTCCTCGGTGACAAGACCCGGATGGCCACCCTTGCGGCCGACCCGGCGGCGTACATCCGATCGTCCCCGAGCGCGGGGACGTTGGGCGGGGTCGCGCGGGCGACGACTCAGGCCATCATCGTGCTGGAGGCGGCCGGGTACGACGTGGTCCTCGTCGAGACGATCGGTGTCGGCCAGTCCGAGGTCACGGTGGCCGCGATGGTGGACACCTTCGTGTTCCTGACGCTGGCGCGTACGGGGGACGCGCTCCAGGGCATCAAGAAGGGCATCTTGGAGATCGTCGACGTCATCTGCGTCAACAAGGCCGACGGCGACCGCGAGACCGAGGCCAAGGCTGCGGCGCGCGACCTCGCGGGCGCGCTGCGCCTCGTGCACGCCGGCACCAGCTCGTGGGCCCCCCCGGTCCTGACCTGCTCGGCGTTGTACGACGTCGATGTCGACACCGTATGGCGTCGGGTCGCGCGGCACCGGGAGTTCCTGGGCGTGCGGGGGTTGCAGGACAAGCGCTCCGCCCAGCAGCTCGACTTCACCTGGGCGCTGGTGCGCGAGGAGCTCGACCAGCGGCTCAAGCGGTCCGATGCCGTGCGGGCGGTCCGCGAGGAGGTCAGCGCGGCGGTGCTCGCCGGCCAGATGCCGGCCGCCAACGCCGCCGACGCGATCCTCGCCGCCTACGACTCAGCACCGCCTCAACACCGCGAGCTCCACGATTTGTGAGCTCAGGGTTGGTCTTGATCACCTGAACCAACCATGTGCTCACAAGTCGTGGGGAGGTCGGCGGCGGTCACGCGCTCAGGCGAGCAGGTCTAGCACGGCACGTTCGACGGCCCCGTGGGTGGCGGGACTGCCGGAGTCGGTGTCCGCGCCCAGCTCGTCCAACGCTTCGGCGATCGTCACGCCGTCGTCGTACAGGTCGATCAGGCGTGGGTCGACGTACGATGCGCGCACGACCGCGGGGGTGTTGCCGAGGTAGTCCGCGACCTCGCTCATGGCTCGGGAGATCGCCCGCTTCCGGGCCGCGCCGCTGGTGGCCGTCTCGGCCGAGACCGCGAGCGCGACAGCGGCGAGCACCGTCGCATGCCAGGTGCGGAAGTCCTTGGCCGACATCTCGTCGCCGATCACCAAGCGGACGTACGCGTTGACGTCCTCGCTGGTGACGTCCACCCACGCCCCGGCGGACTTGTAGGCGAGCAGCTCAGCACCGGGTGCTCGACGGCGGCGCATCGTCGCGATCGCCCGGTGAGCCTGCTCGTCGACGAGCTCGATCTGTTGCCGCTTGCCGGACTTGGCCACGAAGTCGAACTCGAGGCTGTCCTTGTGCACCACGACATGCTCCTTGAGCAGCGTGGTGAGCCCGTAGCTGCCGTTCTCCTCGGCGTACGTCTCGTTGCCCACCCGGAAGAAGCCGAGGTCCAGCAGCCGGAACGCCGCCGCGAGGGCGCGTTCGCGGGGCATGCCGGCGAGATCGAGGTCGGCGCACACCTTCTGACGAGCAGCGGGCAGCCGTCGCGCGACCTGCAGGACCCGCTGGTGCTTCTCCATGTCGCGCTTCAGCCGCCATCGCGGGTGGTAGAGGTACTGCTTGCGACCGGCGGCATCGACACCGGTTGCCTGCAGGTGCCCGTTGTCGTCCCGGCAGATCCACACCTGTTTCCACGCCGGCGGGATCACCAGAGCCTTGCAGCGGGCAACGGCTTCGGGAGGGAGACGTTCGCCGGTCTCGTTGAGGTACGCAAAGCCTCGGCCGGACGCCTTGCGGGTCCATCCCATGTCGTTGGGCGAGACCGTGCGCAGACGAGGCATGGGTTCATCGTGACGCGCCTAGGACCGGCGTGCACGCCGAGCAGAGTCGTTACGCGCGCGTCCACGCCAGCAGGTCGTCGACGGACAAGGTGTTGATCACGCGCTCTGCCTCGACACCGCAAGCCTCGGCGCGCTCGCACCCGTACCCCTGCCAGTCCAGCTGTCCGGGGGCGTGTGCGTCGGTGTCGATGGAGAACATGCACCCCGACTCCAACGCAAGGGTGATCAGACGGCGGGGCGGGTCGCGGCGCTCGGGACGACTGTTGATCTCGACGGCGGTGCCGAACTTGCGACACGCCTCGAACACCAGCTCGGCGTCGAACTGCGACTCCGGGCGCACGCCGCGCGCGCCCTCGACCAGCCTGCCCGTGCAGTGGCCGAGCACGTCGACGTGCGGGCTGGCGACCGCCACCGCCATCCGCCGGGTCATCGCGTTGGCGTCGGCTCGCAGCTTGGAGTGCACGCTGGCCACGACGATGTCCAGCTCGGCCAGCAGGCTCTCGTCCTGGTCGAGCGTCCCGTCCTCGAGGATGTCGACCTCGATGCCGGTCAGCGCCCTGAACGGCGCCAGCTCGGCGTTGAGACCGGCGACGACGTCGAGCTGCTCGCGCAGCCGCTCGGCCGTGAGGCCGTTGGCGACGGTCAGCCGGGGCGAGTGGTCGGTGAGCGCGCAGTAGTCGTGCCCGATCGTCGCCGCCCGCCGCATCATCTCCTCGATCGGGCTGCCGCCGTCGGACCAGCTCGAGTGGGTGTGCAGGTCGCCGCGCAGCGCCGCCAGCAGGTCGCGGCCGCCGTCGCCGATCGGTCCCGCCGCCTCCTGCAGCTCGGTGAGGTACGCCGGGACCTGCCCCGCGCACGCCTCGGCGATCACCTTCGCGGTCTTCGGACCTACGCCGGACAGGGTGGTCCAGTCGCCCGTCCGCGCGTGCTCGCTGCGTTGCTCCTCGGTGAGCGCCTCGACCGCATCGGCGGCGCGTCGGTACGCCTTGACGCGGTGCGTCTCGGCCCGCGACCGCTCGAGCCAGAACGCCGTCTCGCGCAGTGCCACGACCGGATCCATGCCACCATCTTGTCGCCTCGGCCACATCTGCACCAGATTCTCCTGGTACGGCATCACTGCACCTGGGTCGCAACCTCGGAGAAGCGACGGCAAGCCAGGGTAAGTCCACGTCGGGCGTGCCAGCACCCACGTATGGGCGCGCCACTATCCACGTATGGGCGCGCCACCATCCACGTATGAGCGTGCCGGGCAGCCGCGCACGTGTGACGTCAGCTCGTCCACTCCGGGTCCCAACCGTCGACCGCCTCGGCGGAACGGGTGTCGGGTCCGACGTAGCTCGCCGACGGCCGGATGAGACGGCCGGTGCGCTTCTGCTCCAAGATGTGGGCACTCCACCCGGCGGTGCGGGCGCACGTGAACATCGAGGTGAACATGTGCGGCGGGATCTGGGCGAAGTCGAGGATGATCGCCGCCCAGAACTCCACGTTGGTCTCCAGCACCCGGTCGGGTCGACGTTCGCGCAGCTCGGCGAGGGCGGCCTTCTCCAACGCCTCGGCGATCTCGTACCGCGGTGCGTCGAGCTCCTGGGCGGTCCGTCGCAACACGCGGGCGCGAGGATCCTCAGCGCGGTAGACGCGGTGCCCGAATCCCATCAGCCGTTCGCCGCGGTCGAGCAGTGCACGCACGTACGCCTTCGCGTCTCCGGTCCGCTCGACCTCCTCGATCATGTGGAGCACGCGGGAGGGCGCCCCACCGTGCAACGGACCTGACATCGCGCCGACCGCCGCGGAAAACGCCGCAGCGACGTCGGCACCGGTGGACGCCACCACACGCGCGGTGAAGGTCGAGGCGTTCATGCCGTGCTCGGCCGCCGACGCCCAGTACGCGTCGACCGCCTTGATGTGGTCGGGGTTGGCCTCACCTCGCCACCGGAGCATGAAGCGCTCGGTGATCGTGCTCGCCTTGTCGATCTCGGACTGAGGCACCATCGGTTGTCCGATCCCGCGTGCGGCCTGTGCGACGTAGGACAGGATCATGACCGCGGTGCGAGCAAGATCGTCGCGCGCCTGCTCGGCGTCGATGTCGTAGAGCTGCGTGAGTCCCCACGCCGGTGCGGTCAGCGCGATCGCGCTCTGGACATCGACGCGGATGTCACCGGAGTGGACCGGGATCGCGAGCGGCTCCGCCGGCGGCAGGCCGGGTTGGTACGCGCCGTCGACCAGCAGCCCCCACACGTTCTGAAAGGGGACGCGCCCGACGAGGTCCTCGATGTCGACGCCGCGATACCGCAGCGAGGACCCCTCCTTGTCCGGCTCGGCGATATGGGTCTCGAACGCGACCACCCCTTCGAGACCGTGGTGGACGACGTTGATCGGCTCAGCACTCATGACGTCATTGTGCTCCCCCTCCGCGCGACTAGGCTCACGCCCATGGACGCGCGGGACAAGCTTGCGGCACTTCGGCGCGAGTACGCAGCGGTCGGGCTGGACGAGGCTGCCGCCGGTGCGGATCCGATCGCGCTGTTCGCGACCTGGTTCGAGCACGCGGTCGCCTCGGGCATGCACGAGCCCAACGCGATGGCGCTGGCGACCGTCACACCCGACGGCGCCCCCTCGGTACGGATCGTGCTGCTCAAGGGGTTCGATGCCCGGGGTGCGGTGTTCTTCACCAACTACGACTCAGCCAAGGGCCGGGCGCTGGCGGCTGATCCGCGGGCGGCGCTGGCAATGTTGTGGCACCCGCTGCAGCGACAGGTCCGGATCGAGGGCCCGGTCCACGAGGTGTCCGCGCAGGAGTCCGACGCCTACTTCGCGACCCGGCCGTACGGCTCACGCCTCGGTGCCGTCGCTTCACCGCAGTCCGAGGTCGTGCGCGACCGGGCCGAGCTCGACCGCCGGTACGCCGAGGCGGCGGCAGCGTACCCGACGCAGGTCGCGCGACCTGAGCGCTGGGGCGGGTACCGCGTCGAGCCGGAAGTGGTCGAGTTCTGGCACGGTCGCCAGAGCCGGTTGCACGACCGCATCAGGTTCGCGCGGGCCGCCGACGGCTGGACCCGCGAACGGCTCGCACCCTGAGCAGGGGCGGGACCGGCCACCTCGCCGCAGACGCAGGTGACCTCCGGACGTGGAACGACCCGCAGGGTCGGCGCGGGATTCGCACCAGCCGAGGGGACTTGTCTCGGCACCCTACGGGTCGGGTGACTGCTTGGGATTTGCCGCCGCAAGGACTGAACCTCGTACCAGCGTGGCCCAAAGCGTCAGCGGCTAGCGAGCAGCCACCTCACATGTCCATATGTCATACATCCGTTGGACCACCTCCTATCCGTGTACCGAGAACCGTACGTCAGGACCGGGGTGCGGACAAGACAATTTTGACAGGTGCGAGGATGTCTGCCCGTGGCGGCAGGACGCGGGTTTGCCTCGGTGTTGACCGACCTGAGGCCGCTGCGCCATTCTGCGGACTTCCGGCGACTGTGGTTCGGCCAGTCGGTCTCCCAGCTCGGGCAGCAGATGACCGCGGTGACGATCGCGTACCAGGTCTACGTGCTCACCGGGTCCTCGTTCGCGGTCGGGCTGGTGGGGCTCTACGCGGTCGTGCCCCTCGTCGCGTTCGGGTTGTACGGTGGCGCGCTCGTCGACTCCTTCGACCGGCGCACGGTCATCCTCGCGACGGCGCTGGGCCTGTGGGTGTGCTCGGGCGTGCTGGTCGTCCAGGCGAGCGTCGGCCTAAGTTCGGTGGGGCTGCTGTACGCCGTGGTCGCGGTGCAGTCCGCGTTGTTCGCGGTCAACAACCCAGCGCGCCAGGCGATCATCCCCAAGCTGTTGCCGCGCGAGCTGCTGGCACCTGCCAACGCGTTGACGATGGCGTCGTTCAACCTCGGCTTCACCCTGGGCCCGCTGCTCGGTGGCGTGGTGATCGGGTGGCAGGGGGTCGAGGTCGCGTACGCGGTCGACGCGGTGACGTTCACCGCCGCGCTGTACGCGGTCCTGCGGCTGCCCCCGCTACCACCGGAGAATGCCAGCGGCCGGGTGCCCGGACTGCGTTCGGTGGTCGAGGGCCTGCGGTTCCTCGGTAGAGCCCCCAACCTGCGCATGACGTTCATCCTCGACCTGTGCGCCATGGTGCTGGCGCAGCCGCGGGCACTGTTCCCTGCCCTCGCGCTGACTGTGTACGCCGGGAACGCCTCCACCCTCGGGCTGCTTCAGGCCGCACCCGCGATCGGGTCGCTGGTCGCGTTCGCGGTGTCGGGGTGGATCGGCCGGGTCCACCGTCACGGAATGGCCATCGCGGTGGCCGTGATCGCGTACGGCATTGCGGTGGCCCTGGCCGGGTTCAGCGCCATCGGGTTGCCGGGGATGTTGTGGCTCGGAGTGGTGTTCCTCGCCCTGTCCGGGTCCGCCGACATGGTCAGCGCGGCGTACCGCTCGACGATGCTGCAGAGCGCGGCGCCCGATGAGCTGCGCGGGCGCCTGCAGGGGGTGTTCACGGTCGTGGTCGCCGGCGGTCCGCGCCTGGGGGACTTCCTCGCCGGCAGCGTCGCCTCGGCCACGTCCGAGGGCACCGCGATGGTGCTGGGTGGCTGCGCCTGCGTCGCCGGTGTCGTGGTGGCGGCGGTCGCCCAGCGGCGCTTCCTGCGCTTCGATGCCCGCCAGCCGACGCTCTAGTGGCCGCGCTCTCCCATGACAGGAAGCCGGCGTAGGAGCTCAGGCGCCGAACCAGGCGGCGGCCGAGGGCCGCAGCTTCCCCGCGGCGTCGATCGGTGGACCGGACAGCATCAGCGGCGCGCCCAGGTCGGAGACCCGGTGGTCGGTCTCCCCACAGTTGAGCACGCAGGCCAAACCCGCACCGTCGGCGACGCCGCGGCGCCGAAAGGCCAGCACTCCCGGTCCGCGGTCGAGCATCTCCAGGTCTTGGGACAACGTGCTGAGCAGCTCGCGACGGCGCGTCAGCGCGGCACGGAAGAACGCCAGCGTCGACGCCGGGTCCGCGCTCTGCGCTTCGACGGTCAAGGACGCGAAACCTTCGGGCTGCGGCAGCCACGGGTGCGTACCGTCCGGACCGAACCCGAACGGCGGCAGGTGGCCGGACCAGGGCATCGGCACCCGGCAGCCGTCACGTCCGACACCGCCGCCGCGCAACCAGGTCGGGTCCTGCCGGGCGTCGGCAGGTACGTCCACCTGTGGCAGCCCGAGCTCTTCGCCGGCGTAGATGTACGCCGACCCGGGCAGGGCGAGCATCGCCAACATCGCCGCCCGGCTGCGGCCGAGACCGAGCTCGCCGCCGCCGTACCGGGTGACGGGACGGGTGACGTCGTGGTTGGACAGCACCCAGGTCGGCGACGCACCGACCGGTCCGACTGCGGCGAACGTCTCACCGATGACGTCGGCGAACGCCTGTGCCGACCACGGCGCATCCAGCCAGTGAAAGTTGAAGACCTGCTGCAGCTCGTCCGCGCGGACGTACCGCGCCATCGCCGCTGCGCTCCCGACCCACGCCTCACCGATCGCCATCTTGTCGCCGTCGTACTCGGCGAGCACCTCGTGCCAGCGCCGGTAGACCTCGTGCAGACGCGGCTGGTCCCAGTACGGGCGGTTCCAGTCGGCCATGACGACGTCGAGCGTCCCGCCGCCCGCGTCGAGTCCCCCGACGTCGGGCAGTCCTTCAGCCTTGAACATGCCGTGCGCGACGTCGATGCGGAAGCCGTCGACGCCTCGGTCGAGCCAGAAGCGCAGGATCGACTCGAACTCGTCGCCGACCTCGAGGTTGTCCCAGTCGAAGTCCGGTTGAGACTCCTCGAACAGGTGGAGGTACCACTGCCCGTCCTCCACCCGGGTCCAGGCCGCACCGCCGAACACCGACCGCCAGTTGTTGGGTGGCTCGTCGCCGCCCTCGCCGCGGCCGTCGCGAAAGACGTAACGCGCGCGTTCGGGACTTCCGCGTCCGGCGGTGAGCGCGGCGTCGAACCACTCATGCGCGGAGGAGGAGTGGTTGGGGACGATGTCGATGATGACCTTGATGCCGAGGTCGTGTGCGGCGGCCGACATCGCATCGAAGTCCTCCAGGGTGCCGAACAACGGGTCGACCTGGCGGTAGTCGGCGACGTCGTAGCCGTGGTCGACCTGTGGGGACAGGTAGAACGGCGTCAACCACACCGCGTCGATCCCGAGGTCGGCGAGGTACGGCAGGCGGGCGGTGATGCCGAGGAGGTCGCCGACGCCGTCACCGTCGGCGTCGGAGAAGCTGCGCACATAGATCTGGTAGCACGTGGCGTCGCGCCACCACGGCGCGGTCGCAGGTCTCAGGAGAACGCCTCGATGTCGATGGTGATCCAGGTCTGCTCGGAGCGGCCGATGATGTCGCCGTCCGCCCCGTAGAGGGTCGTCGCGGCGTGGTTCTTGCGCCCGGACGTCCCGCGTCGGTCGGCGACGACGAGACACGGTTCGTCGACCTTCGGCCGGCGCGCCACCGATGCCGTCATCCGGCCCAGGACCATCGGGTTGGCCTTGATCCCCGCCGCCCATCCCCCGGGGCAGTCGAGCACCGCCCAGACCAGCTCCCGGCGCAGCAAGCCGTCGTCGGCACAGAACGCCGCCGGCGGTGACCACGGGCACGCCATCCGTCCGTCGCCGACCGGCCCGGACCACACCAGGAGCCCGTCACCGAGCGTACGGGCCGATCCACACACGAAGCAGTGCGGGAACGGGTGGTCGACGTACCCCTCGTAGTCGCGGTACGCCTGGGCGGCGACGTCAGGCGGGACCGGCTCGACCGGCGTGCCGGCGTACGTCCCGGCGGTGGCTTCGGCGACCACGGCGCCGACACCGGCGACCAGGCGGACTACACCGGGTTCGTCCCGCCAGGCCAGCACGGTCTCCAGGGGTGGGGGAACCCGTAGCGTCGCGGTGACCGGCTGGTCGGCACCGAGTCGATCGGCGAGCCGGTTGCCGACCAGTCCGCAGACGTAGCCGCCGTTGCCAGAACGCGACGGGCCGTTGAACTGTGCGGGAATGATGACCGGGGGCTCAAGTCTCATCTGCCCATCATGGAGGACGCCGCTCATCGGGCCGCGTAGCGGTCCAGCGCCTCCCGACGCTCCTCGGCGTGGTCGACCAGCGGCGCGGGGTAGCCGCCCGGCGGGCCGTCCGGCTGCTTCCACGGCTCGTGCACGTCGGCGGCGCCCAGGTCGGCGAGCTCGGGCACGTACCGGCGCACGTACGTCCCGTCGGGGTCGAACTTCTTGCCCTGGGTGGTGGGGTTGTAGACCCGGAAGTACGGCGCCGCGTCGGTGCCCGAGCCGGCGGTCCACTGCCACCCGTGCTGGTTGGAGGCAAGGTCGCCGTCGACGAGCCAGTGCAGGAAGTGCCGGGCCCCGAGCTGCCACTCCAGGTGCAGGTCCTTGACCAAGAAGCTGGCGACGATCATCCGGACCCGGTTGTGCATCCACCCCTCGGCCCGCAGCTGTCGCATGCCGGCATCGACGATCGGGAAACCCGTACGCCCCTCGCGCCAGGCGTCGAAGTCGGCGGCCGGCCGGTCGTACCGCATGGTGGCGAACGACGGGTCGTAGTAGTCGCGCGCGGAGTCGGGGTTGTGCCACAGGACGTCTGCGTAGAACTCGCGGAACGCCAGCTCGCGGACGTACGCCTCGGTGCCACTGCCAGGGCGTTGCGCAAGGTCGGCGAGCATCGTCCGCGGGTGGATCTCGCCCCACTTGAGGTGCACGGACATGCGGGACGTGCGGTCGGCGCCGGGCTGGTTGCGGACGTCGTCGTACGCCGCAAGGTCGGCCTCGAGGTAGTCGCGCCAGCGCGTGTGGGCGGCGGCCTCACCGGCCGGTGGTAGGTGCAGGCCGTCGGGCAGTCGCACCGCGGGGATGGCGCGGGTACGACCCCCGGGCCGGAGCCATGGCACGTTCCGTGGCGTCGGCGCCGGGTCGCGCCACCCGTGCTGGTGCCAGGCTCGCGCGAACGGCGTGTAGACGCGGTACGGGCTCCCGTCGTCCTTGGTCACGCGGCCCGGGGTGACCGCGTACGCCGAGCCAGCGCGTACCAACGCGATGTCGTGCTCGACCAATGCCTGCTCGACCCGGTCGTCCCGGGCGCTGCCGTACGGTCCGCGGTCGGCGGCGATGTGCACCGAGGAGGCACCGGCCCTGCGGGCGACCCGTACCACGGCGAGGACGGGATCGTCGTGCACGAGGTGCAGGCCGGACACGCGCGCGGACAGGTCGGCGAGGCTGGCGGCGAGGTGCGAACGCCGCGACGGCCCGGCCGGTCCCCAGAGCCGGTCGTCGAGGACGAACAGGGGGACCACGCCGTCGGGGCCGGCGGCGACCGCCTCGACGAGTGCTGGGTTGTCCCCGAGCCGCAGGTCGCGCCTGAACCACATCACCGAGATACTCATCGGGCCATCCTCGCCGCCGGTGGCTGCATGTGCCGGTCGTAGGCAACAATGACGGCGTGAGCGACCTGATCGACACCACCGAGATGTACCTCCGAACCATCTACGAGCTGGAGGAAGAGGGCATCGTCCCGCTGCGGGCACGGATCGCGGAGCGTCTGCACCAAAGTGGTCCGACGGTCAGCCAGACCGTGGCCCGGATGGAGCGGGACGGGTTGGTGACGGTGCAGGGCGACCGACATCTGGAGCTGTCCGAGCAGGGACGCCAGCTCGCGATGCGGGTGATGCGCAAGCACCGACTCGCCGAGCGTCTGCTCACCGATGTGATCGGCCTGGAGATCGAGTACGTCCACGAGGAGGCGTGCCGGTGGGAGCATGTGATCTCCGAGCAGGTCGAACGCCGCCTCGTCACCTTGCTGGAGCACCCGACGGAGTCGCCGTACGGCAACCCGATCCCGGGACTGGGCGAGCTCGGCGAGCTGGTCCAGGACGAGCAGTTCCTGCAGGGTGTGACGTCGCTGCCCTCGGCCGTCCTGGACTCACCGGATCCGGTACGCCTGGTGGTGCGACGGATCGGTGAGGAGCTGCAGAAGGACATCGACGCGATGTCGGTGCTGCGGCGGGTAGGGGTCTTGCCGGGCAACGATGTGCTCGCGTCGCGCGGCCACACCGGCATCGTCGTGGCCCGCGGCGGCGAGACGGCTGAGCTCGCAGCCGAGGGCGCGGTGCACATCTTCGTGACCAAGCCGTAGGCGCAGGGTCACGAAGTGACAGTGCAGCGTGACCAGCCGTGGGCGCAGGGTCACGACCCCCCGCGATTTGTGAGCCGAGGGTTGGTTTCGACCGGAGAAACAAACTGTTCTGAGTTACAAACCGCGACCTCACAGATCGCGTGGTGGAAGGGGGACGAAGCCGCTAGTACGCCTGACGTAGTCGGCGTACCCCGGCTTGGACTCGCTCATGGACTTCTCGGTCAGCGGCTTGCCGGTGCCCTTGGCGAGAAGGTACGTCATGGCTAAGGGCCCGATGACGGTGCCGACGGCGACCCAGGACGAGGCGGCCACGAGCCAGATCCCCCACCAGAGCGTCGCGTCCCCGAAGTAGTTGGGGTGGCGGGTGTAGCGCCACAACCCCTGGTCCATGACCTGGCCCTTGTTCGCCGGGTCGGCCTTGAAGCGGGCGAGCTGCCAGTCACCGACGGCCTCGAAGAACAGACCGATCGCCCACACGGCGACGCCGGCGACGACGAGCCAGGTGACGGGCTCCTCATCGTTCATCCCGACCATCACTGGAAGTGCGACGAGCCACATCGCGACGCCTTGGGGGAGGAAGACCTTGGTCAACGCGGTGCGGGCGAAGCCGTGCGGTGAGCGGTCGACCAGGTCCTGGTAGCGGGGATCCTCCCCGGCGCCGGCATTGCGCCGAGCGATGTGCCACGCCAGCCGTACGCCCCACGCCGCCGGTAGCACCAGTAGCAGCCAGCGGATCGTCGTCCCGCCGTCGCCACCGGTGGAGACGGCGAACGACACGACCGCGACGACGACGAACCCTGCTCCCCAGATCGGGTCCACGACGCTCAACCTGCGGCGGCTCACGGCCCACGCCATCGTGACCGCCATGACGCAGAAGACCGCGCAGAAACCGGCGACGAGGGTGGCGACGCTTTGCGTGAGGTCGTTGGTCATCACGCCAACCACGCCATCGGGGTGAGCGGCATCGCGCTGCGGCCGGCCTCGCTCGGGCGTACGGAGAGGATCTGGTCGACACCCATGCGGTTCTCCTCGAACGCGAGCGAGCCACCTGCGAGGTACAGCCGCCACACCCGCGCGGTCTCCTCCCCGACGAGCGCGCACGCCTCGTCCCACCGGTGCTGCAGGTTGCGGGCCCACGCCGCGACGGTCAGTGGGTAGTGCTCGCGCATCACCTGGACGTCGCGGATCTCCAGGCCGGCGTCGGTGATCATCGCCAGCGTCTTGGCCAATGGCTTCATGTGCATGTCGGGCGCGATGTAGGTCTCGATGAACGGACCGCCGCCGGGAGTGTCGGTCGACCGGGACATCTGCTGGATCAGCACGCGCCCACCGGGTCGGCAGTAGCGGTACAGCGAGCTGCAGAAATCGGCGTACTCGGCGTCCCCCACGTGCTCACCCATCTCCAGCGACGCCACCGCGTCCACGTCGGTGGCCAACAGATCGCGGAAGTGCGTGAGGCTGACGTCGACCTTGTCGCTGACGCCCTGCTCGGCGGCGCGCGCGCGGACGTAGTCACGCTGCTCCGACGACAGGGTCACCCCGGTGACGTGGACGCCGTAGGTGCGTGCGGCATACAGCGACAGCGATCCCCACCCGCAGCCGATGTCGAGCATCCGCATGCCCGCTTCGAGGCCGAGCTTGCGACAGACCAGGTCGAGCTTGTCGTGCTGGGCATCCTCGATCCCGTACGAGTCGTCGGTGCTGGTCCAGTAGCCGCTGGAGTAGGCCATCTGGGAGTCGAGGATGAGCTCGTAGAAGTCGTTGGACAGGTCGTAGTGGTGGGCGATCGCTGCGCGGTCCCGTTCGCGACTGTGCTTGGCACCGGACAGCCGTGACTCCGAGGCGGGGGGTTTGGGGCGGGGCCCGATGGCGCCCATGCGCGCGGCGAGGGCGAGCGCCCGCCCTGCCTGGCGCACGCCGATCCTGGACCGCGCGGCCTTTGGGTCGGCCGTCCGGGCTTCGCGGACCGTCCGCCACATCACCCGCATCGCGTCGGCGAGGTCGCCCTCCACGTCGAGGTCACCCTGGACGTACGCCCGGGCGACGCCGAGCTCACCGGGCTGCCAGAGGACGTGGCGCAGCGCGCGGCGCGATCGGACCACGACCACCGGCGTGCCGGGGCCGGCCGCGGCACCGGCCTCACTGCCGTCCCACGCCCGGAGCCGGACGGGCAGCCGTACGCCCATCGTGTCCTCGACCAGCTCCACGAGGGCCGAGGCCTTGGTCCGGGTCCGGCCGGTCACATCGATCACCCGCTCAGTCAACCGTGTCCGCTACGCCGACGCCATCGCTGCTCCGAGGGCGAGCGCGCCGGTTACACCCAACCTGTCATTCTTGCGGCATGGGTGACTCAAGCCAGGACCGTGGGCGGCTGCGTCGGATCGCTCTGGAGATCCTCGGGTGGTTGCTGCTGGTCGTCGGCGTCGCGGCGCTCGTGCTGCCCGGTCCCGGGCTGCTCATGATGGTCGCGGGGCTCGCAATCCTGTCGCAGACCTACGAATGGGCCGAGCGCCGACTGGAACCGGTCAAGGTCAAGGCGTTCGAGACCGCCGAGGCCGGGGTGAAGACCTGGCCGCGGATCATCGCCAGCACCGCCGGCGGGTTGGTGATCATCGTCCTCGGTGTCCTGTGGATCTTGCAGCCGGAGATACCCGAGGTCTGGATCTTCGGCCCGCAGCTTCCGTTCGCCGGCTGGGGCACCGGGTCGACCATGATCCTGTCCGGGCTGATCGTGCTCGGGCTGATGGTCTACAGCATCCGGCGCTTCCGCCATTCCCCCCAAGCCGACGCCGAGCACGCACACTGACGGCACGCTGCGCCGGGCGGCAGTGGCGTCCCCTCATCTCACCGGCATCAGCTGCACCAGGTTCTCCTGGTACGGCCTCGCTGCACCGCGGTTGCAACCCTGGTGCAGTGACGCTACGCCGGGTGAAGTGCCGCGACGACGAGGGCGTGCTGCAGCCGGCCGGTGACCTCTCACCGGCCCGGGCGAGCGTTGCGCCCGGCCGATGCGGCACCCTGTAGCGCATGCCGAAGACCAAGTGGGCCGCGCAACAGATCGCACCACAGGACGGCCGTACGGCGGTCGTCACCGGCGCGAACAGTGGACTCGGTCTGGTCACCGCGCGCGAGCTTGCACGCGCAGGCGCCCGGGTCGTGCTGGCCGTACGCGACACCGCGAAGGGCGAGCAGGCCGCGAGCACGATCGCCGGCGACACCGAGGTCCGCCGGCTCGACCTCGCTGACCTGGCCTCGATCGCCGAGTTCGCCGACGGGTGGAGCGGCGACATCGACCTGCTGGTCAACAACGCCGGCATCATGGCGGTGCCGTTCGGGCAGACGACGGACGGCTTCGAGCTGCAGATCGGCACCAACCATCTCGGCCACTTCGCACTGACCAACCGTTTGCTCCCGCACGTCACCGACCGCGTCGTCACGATGTCCTCGATCATGCACCGGTTGGGTCAGATCGATCCCGAGGATCTCACCTGGGTACGTCGCCCGTACCAGCGCTGGCCGGCGTACGCGCAGTCCAAGCTTGCCAACCTGTTGTTCACCCTGGAGCTGCAGCGCCGTCTCACCGCGAATGGATCGGCGGTACGCGCGGTGGCTGCTCACCCTGGCTACTCCGCGACGAATCTGCACAGCCACTCGGGCAGCCGGCTCGGCGGCGCGGTGATGAGCATCGGCAATGTCCTCCTCGCCCAGAGCAGCGAGCGCGGCGCACTGCCGTGCCTGTTCGCCGCGACGCAGGACGTGCCGGGCGGGTGCTTCGTGGGTCCGGACGGGCCGGGTGAGGTGCGCGGCCATCCGACGCTGGTGGGTCGAGCCGCACCCGCCAGCGACCCCGCCATGGCCGCTGCTCTGTGGGACGTCTCCGAGCGTACGACCGGCGTCTGCTGGCCCCTCTAGTCCGTGGCGGGCTCGAGCACGAAGACCGGGATCTCTCGGTCGGTCTTGGTCTGGTAGCCGGCGTAGTCGGGGAACGCCTCGACGGCGCGGCGCCACCACTGCGCCTTCTCCTCGCCGAAGACCTCACGCGCCACCATGTCTTGTCGAACCTCGCGGTCCTGGAGCTCGACGTGGGAGTCGGCGACGAGGTTGAAGTACCACGTCGGGTGCTTGGGTGCGCCGCCCTGCGAGGCGACGACGGCGTAGGTGCCGTCGTGTTCGACGCGCATGAGGGGGGTCTTGCGGATCTTGCCGGACCTGGCGCCACGGCTGGTCAGCACGATGACCGGCATGCCGCGCATCTGCGTGCCCTCGCGTCCTCCAGAACCCTCGTACAGCGCGACCTGGTCGCGCACCCACTTCTGCGGGCTCGGTACGTACTCACCATCGATAGCCATGGCTCAGCACTACACGATCAGCGGCGGAAGTAGCGGGCCCACGCGAAGCAGTAGAGTCCGAACGCGGCGAAACCGAGTGCCGCGAGCGAGACCAGCCACCTGCCGTACGGCTGGTCGAGGAGCTGGCTGAGTGCGTCGTCCAGGCTGCCGGCCTTCTTGGGGTCGAACGTGATGGCGGCCCAGCCGAGCAACGCGCCGACGCCGGCGATGGCGAATCCCTTGGCGGCAAACCCCACCTGACCGAGACGTACGACGAGGGTTCCGCTGTCACCGCTGACGGCTTGTGACTCCATCTGGTCGGTGAACTTCTTGCTGTAGGCGTTGTAGAACTGCCGGCCGGCGACCGCGAGCACGCCGATCGCCACGATGATCACCAGCGTTCGCCCGGCCGTCTCCTTCATCACCTGGGCGGTGATGCCTTCCTCGCTCGACCCGCCACCGGAGCTGCCTGCCGCAGTGCTGATCGCGGTGTAGCCCAGCAGCGCGTACACCACCGCCCGCCCGGCAGATCCCAGGCAGGAGGCGAGGCGCCGGAGACCGTCATGGTGTGTGTGGCCCCAGACCGCTTCGGTGAGCTGCCAGATGGCGAGGGCGGCAAGTCCGAGCCCCGCGACCCAGAGCAGCACGCTGCCCAGCGGTCCTTGCGCAACGGCGTTGATGGCCCCCTGCTGGTCGGTCGACTGGCTGTCGTGGGTCCACGCCACCTGCAGCGCCAGCCAGGCGATCAGCAGATGCACCACACCGTACGCGAGGATGCCGGCGCGTGCCCCGGTCTCCAGCGTCTTGCTGTCGCGGGCCTGTTTACCGGCGCGCTTGCCCTGCTCGACTCGACTCGTCACGTGCTCTCCCTCTCTCGGCCTGAATGGTCCCGCGAATAGGATGACGGCGCAAACAGCATCGAGCCTGCACTGCGTCGGGGGGACTGCTCATGGTCAGGAGCAGGACCGCGTTCGACGCCATCGCGCAGGAGTACGACGCACGCCGGCCGCGCTACCCCGAGGCGCTTGTCGCCGACCTCGTGGCGGCGGCCGGCATCACAGCCGGGAGCCGGATCCTTGAGATCGCGCCCGGCACCGGGCAGCTGACGGTGCCGTTGGCCCGGACGGGGGCAGCGGTCGTCGCCGTCGAGCTCGGGCGGTCCCTGGCGGCGGTGGCACGACGCAACCTGCAGGCGTACCCCTGGACGACCGTCGACACTGCCGCGTTCGAGGACTGGCCGCTGCCGCACGAGCCCTTCGACCTGGTCGTCTGCGCGACGGCCTGGCACTGGCTGGACGAGGACGTACGGCTGTCGCGATGCGCCGCGGCGCTGCGCCCGGGCGGGTCGCTGGCGGTGGTCGACACCCATCACATCGCCGGCGGGACGGTGGGTTTCACCCGGGCCAGCCAGGCGTGCTACCAGCGGTGGGACCCGGCGTACAGCCCAGGCTTCACCCCTCCGGCGGTGGCGGACCTCCCCGTCGCGCGAGCGGACCTGACTGACCCGGACCTGTTCGCAGACCTACGCTCGCGCCGCTACGGCGTCGAGGTCACGTACACCGCGCAGCAGTTCTGTGCGCTGCTCGAGACGTACTCCAACATCCGGGGTCTGGAGGAGTCGCACCGTGACGGCCTGTTGCGGTGCATCGCCGAGCTCATCGACGGTGCCTTCGCCGGGGTGGTCGTCAAGCCGTACCTGTTCGAGACGCGCCTGCTGACGAGGCTTGCGCGGTAGTCGGACGTGGTGGCCCTACGCGGAGTCGTGGAACCACGGGGTCCAGCAGATGCCGATCAGCAAACCGTCGGGGCTCATCAACCGAGCTATCACCTGGTCCCACGGCTCAGTTCGGGCACCGTGGATGAGAACGTGCCCGTTCGCCTCGAGCTCGGCGGCGGCGGACGCTACGTCGTCGACCTCGAGCTCGAGGGTTGCTTGCGGGACCGGCAGGGTGTCGGGCCACTCGTCGGTCCCGAAGCAGGCCTGTGCGGCGTCGCTGAGCGGCCAGAGCCCGAAGTGCTTGGTGCCGGCGAGCTCGTGGGTGTAGGTGTAGGTCCCCTGGCTGCGCTCAAAGGGGATACCAAGCGCGTCGCGATACAACGCCGCGGCCGCGCCCGGGTCGGCGACGATGGGCGAAAAACCTGCCACGAACTGGATCTTCACGTCGAGGTTGCTCCTCGGGTCGATCGGGCGGGAAGCTCCATCATCGCTGCGCCGGTCAGCCCGCGCAGCCTACGCACGTGCTCGCCGCCGGCCTGGCGTGCAGGCGATCAGCCGGGATCGTCCTACCACAGCGTCGGCACACACCGTACGTGCCGTCGTCGACGCGGGCGATGGCCTGGTCGAGCTCGTCGATCTGCCGTCGCGTGCGGGTCAGCATGGCGTCGACCTGAGCTCGCTCGAAGGCGATCGTCGTACCCTCGGGGTCGTGCTCGTCGTCGGTGGAGACCGACTGGGCAGCGTCCACGATCTCGTCGAAATCGCGTGCCAGGGCGGCCAGCAGCTGTTGCGCCTTCTCGCGGCGGTCCATGAGGTCGCGCCGAGGATCGGTACGCATGCGGCTCAGGCCTTCTTGGCGGCCACGATCCGCACCGCTGCCTTATCGACCAGCCTGTCGAAAGCAGCGTCGGAATTCGCGCGTCGCAACAACGCCCGCGCCATCGCCGGCGCCTGTGCGGGGTCGACGCCGAGCACCATGTCACCGCCGGCCGCGACGAACTTCACGGCCCGCTGCCCGGGCGTCCATCTCGCGACCTGGGTGGCGTTGGAGAGGTCGTCGGAGATGACGATGCCGTCGAACCCGAGGCGCTCGCGAAGGATGCCGCCGATGATGGTCGATGAGAACGCCGCCGGGTTGTCCGGGTCGATCTTGGCGTAGTACGCCGTCGACATCATCATGAACGGCTGGTCGTCCTTGACCGCAGCGGCGAACGGCTCGAGGTACGGGTCGCGGCGCGTCGTCGTGCGGTCGGTCACGCCGGAGCTGACGTCGGTGTTGGCGGTGACCAGCCCCAGCCCGGGGAAGTGCTTGACGACCGGCGCCACGCCGGCGTCACCCATCCCGCGGGCGAAGGCGAGGCCCCGGCTGGTGACGCGGGCGACGGTGTAGCCGTACTGCCGGTCGAATGCGCCAATCGGCTTGTTCCTCGGCGCAAACGCTGCGCTCGGAACGGTGTCCATGACGGGGGCGAGATTGACGTTGACGCCGGCATCGCGGAGCTCGTCTCCCCATCGCTCGGCCGCCGTGCGGAGCGCGCTCGGCGTCATCCGTCCCTGGTCAAGGCCGCTGGGCAAGGAGGTGAAGCCCGGCCCCCGCAGCACCTGCACGAGACCGCCTTCCTGGTCCGTCGCCACGTACAGGGGTACGCCTGCGGTCGAGCTCTGCGAGACCTCGTCCTTCAGTGTCCGCACGCCGGCCGCGGTTGCGGTGACGCCGAGCTCGCTCCGCCCGGTCAGCATCACGTTGCCCACGTGGTAGCTGGTGATCGCGTCGTAGGTCGGCTGGTCGATCCCCGTCGAGTCGGCGCCGGTCATGATCACCTGCCCGATACGTTGCTTGCGGGTCATGTCGGCAACGATCGCCGCGGGGGATCCGGCGCGCGGCCCCGCCGAGCGCTTGGTCCGTTCGGGCTCGGGCCGCGCTGTGCTCGTGCCGTCGGCGGTTCCGGTGGCGGACGACTGCGGCCGCGAGGGTTTGCCGGTCGGCTGGCTCGACTCCGTACAGGCAACGGCGAGGAACAGGCAGAGCGCACTGAGGCCGAGCGGTGCGACGGAAACCCTGATTCGATCCACCTCGCCACGGTACGCGCCAGCGCTGACGGACCCCGTCGGCGCGCGACCTCCGATCGCATCGGAACCCAGGCGGCCCCGAGCACGTCGGACCGGTATGACGATGATGAAGAGGACCATCAGGTACGTGGGCTGCTCGATCCTGTTGATCGGTGCCACCAGCGCGTGCGCGGGCGACGACGGTGCGGAACCGAGCGCAACGTCGGAGCCGACGCAGCAGGCACCGTCGCCGTCGCTGGCCGACCTGTCCGGGCGGGTGTTCCGTAGCAGTGACCTGCCTGAGTCGGTGCCTGGGTCGGTGCCCGCGGACGTTGTGGTGACCATGCGCTTCGACAAGCGCGGGATCGTCGTCGCCGACACGGGGTGCAACAAGCTCACGGGCAGCGCACGGGTCAAGGGCGGGCAGTTGAGTGTCTCCCAGTTTGCCGGCACCGAGATCGCCTGTGATGGTTCGGAGCTGGCGGAGGGGTGGCTGAGTGACCTGCTGTTGTCCGAGCCCGACGTCGCGTTGTCCCAGGGCCGGCTGGTCGTCGACAACGGCGAGGTGAAGCTCACCCTGGACGAGCAGGGCTCCTAGGTCACTCCGTTTGCCGGGTAGCCGAACGGACGAGACGATGAGCCGTGGCCGTTCGCCAGGTGGGTGTGGAGGAGGAGATGCTCCTCGTGGACCCCCGGACCGGAAGGCTCCGGGCGGTCTCGGACCGGGCGGTACGCGCCCACGCTCGTGCCGACTGTGGTGACGGGCTCGACCAGGAGCTGTTCCTGCAACAGATCGAGACCGCGTCAAGTCCCCAGCAGCAGATGGGTGACCTGCTGGCCGACCTGCGCAAGACCCGCCGTGCCGCTCTCGATGCGGCCAAGGCCGCCGGTGCGGTCGCCGTCGCGGTCCCCGTACCGCTCCTGGCCGATGAGGATACGACCGTCACGCCGGAGCCGCGCTACGAGAGCATGCTCGAGGAGTTCGTCGAGGTCGGGCGCGAGGCCGGCGTCTGCGGGATGCACGTCCACGTCGACGTCGACAGCGACGAGGAGGCTGTCGGCGTCGCCGACCGCATCCGGCCGTGGCTCGCCGTACTGTCCGCGCTGGCTGTCAACTCGCCGTACCACCGGGGCATCGACACCGGGTACGCCAGCTGGCGGTCCCACGTCTGGGACCGCTGGCCGACCGCCGGCCCGGTCGAGCCGTTCGGCAACGTCGTCGGCTACCGGTCCGCCGTGCGCGACCTGTTGGCCTCTGGCGCGGCGATCGACGTGGCGATGATCTACTTCGACGCCCGGCTCGCCGCGTCGTACCCCACGCTCGAAATACGTGTGGCCGACGTCTGTACCGACCTGCGCGACGCGGTGCTGGTGGCCACTCTCGCCCGAGCCGTCGTCGACACCGCGGCCCGTGCCTGGCGCGCGGACGAGCCGATCGAGCCGTGGCGGGTCGATCTGCTACGAGCCGCCCGCTGGCGCGCGACCCGCGACGGTGTGAGTGGCCAGCTCCTCGATCCGGCGACCCGCACGCTGGAGCCGGCTGCGACGGTCCTGGCGTCGATGCTTGCGTGGGCTGCCGATTCCCTGGCCGCCACCGGCGACACAGGCCTGGCCCAC
>JACCZT010000067.1 GCA_013695785.1 Nocardioidaceae bacterium
AGTGTGGCATGTAGCATGCTACTCGTGACGACCACCCTCGAGGCCGCTCTTGGCGATGCCGGCGCCGGAGAGGTCGACTTTTCGACGCGTCGAAGAGCGGAGTACTCCAGCGACGCCTCGCTCTACCGCGTGGTGCCCGTCGCGGTCGCCTTCCCCCGCACCCGCGAGGAGGTTGTCGCGATCGTCGGCGTGTGCCGGGAGCTGCGGGTGCCGCTCATCGCCCGTGGCGCCGGCACCTCCATCGCCGGCAATGCCGTCGGGGAAGGTCTCGTCGTCGACTTCTCCCGCCACCTCAACCGCGTGCACTCGATCGACGCGGCTGCCGGCACCGCCGTGGTCGACCCCGGTGTCGTGCTCGACGACCTGCAACGCGCCGCCGCGCCGTACGGTCTGCGCTTCGGACCGGACCCCTCCACGCACAGCCGTTGCACGCTCGGCGGCATGATCGGCAACAACGCGTGTGGCTCCCGAGCCCTCGGGTACGGGCGGACTGCCGACAACGTCGTCGACCTCGACATCGTGACCGGTACGGGCGAGCGCCTCACCGTCCGCGCCGGCGCGGGCCCTGCGACGTCCCCGACGCTGGCGGCGCTCGATGCCGTGGTGCGCGAGCGGCTCGGGCTCATCCGCACCGAGTTCGGGCGATTCGGACGCCAGGTGTCGGGCTACTCCCTGGAGCACCTGCTGCCCGAGAACGGCTTCGACGTCGCTCGCGCGATGGTCGGCAGCGAAGGCGGGTGGGGCATCCTGCTCGGCGCTACCGTCCGCCTCGTACGCGCACCGATGGCGACGCGTCTGGTGGTGCTGGGATACCCCGACATGGCGGCAGCGGCCGACGCCGTGCCCGCGCTGTTGCCCTTGGGTCCGGTCGCGGTCGAAGGACTTGACGAGCGGATCGTGGACGTCGTGCGCCGCCAGCGCGGGGATGCGACGATCCCCGCGCTGCCAGAGGGGACGGGTTGGCTCTTCGTCGAGCTCGGTGGGTCTGACGGCGAGGACCTCGACGCCCGTGCCGAGGCCGTCGTCTCAGCAGCGGGCGCGCTCGGGTCCCGTGTCGTCTCCGACCCCGCCGAAGCGGGCGCCTTGTGGAGGATCCGCGAGGACGGGTCCGGGCTCGCCGCGCGCGCCACCCCGGAGCGACCTGGCCAGTCCGGATGGGAGGACGCCGCCGTACCGCCAGAGCACCTGGGGGCATACCTGCGCGACTTCGAGGCGCTGATGGCCTCCTTCGATCTCGCCGGCGTGCCGTACGGCCACTTCGGCGACGGTTGCGTGCACGTCCGGATCAACTTCGCCCTCGACGACGGCGGGGGCGTGGCAGTCTTCCGCGAGTTCCTCGGCCGCGCCGCCGAGCTGGTGGCTCGGTACGGCGGGTCGATGTCCGGCGAGCACGGCGACGGACGGGCCCGCGGCGAGCTGCTGCCGCACATGTACTCGGCCGGCGCCCTCGAGGCGTTCACGGCAGTCAAGGACGTGTTCGACCCCGACCGGATCCTCAACCCCGGCATCATCGTCGAACCGCGCCCGGTCGACGCCGACCTGCGTCTCGCCTCCGCGGCGCCGCTGACCACCGACCTCGCCTTCGGGTACGTGCACGACGGCGGCGACTTCGCCAACGCCGTGCACCGCTGCACCGGGGTCGGCAAGTGCCGGGTGGGCGCGGACAGCGGCGGCGTGATGTGCCCGTCGTACCGCGCGACGCTCGACGAGAAGGACTCCACCCGCGGCCGTTCCCGGGTCCTTCAGGAGCTCGTCAACGGCACGCTCGTCAACGGCTGGGACGCCCCGGAGGTGCACGAGGCGCTCGACCTGTGCCTATCGTGCAAGGCGTGCTCGTCGGACTGCCCGACCGGGATCGACATGGCGACGTACAAGTCCGAGGCTCTGCACCAGAGGTACCGTCGCCGGCTCCGTCCGTCCGCGCACTACGCGCTCGGATGGCTCCCTCGGTGGGCGCGCGTCGTCTCGCGAACACCGCGGCTCTTCAATGCGCTGATGCGCAGCCCGTTGGCGGGGGTCGGAAAGAGGGTTGCCGGTGTCGACTCCCGCCGTGACCTGCCGGTGTTCGCGCACGAGACGTTCCGGCAGTGGTTCGCCGGCCACGAGACGCCGGCCGGGACGCCCGCGCTGCTGTGGGTCGACACCTTCACCGACCACTTCACGCCGCAGGTGGGCCAGGCGGCCGTGCGGGTGCTCGAGGATGCCGGCTACTCCGTACGTATCCCCGCCCGCAAGCTGTGCTGTGCCCTCACGTGGATCTCCACCGGGCAGCTGGACGCTGCCCGCACGATCCTCGGCCGCAGCGTCGCAGCACTCGCCGCCGAGCTCGAGCCCGGCATGGCGCTGGTCGGGGTCGAGCCCTCCTGTATCGCGGTGTTCAAGAGCGACGCGCCCGAGCTGCTCGGGCAGACCCCGGAGGTGGTCGCAGTCGCCGCAGCGGTTCGTACGCTCGCCGAGGCGCTCGCCGACCGCGACCGGTGGACGCCGCCAGACCTCTCCGGCGTCACCGCTGTCGCCCAACCGCACTGTCACCAGCACGCGGTGCTCGGGTGGGCCGCCGACGCGGCGCTGCTCCGGGGCGCCGGAGCGCGGGTCGAGACCGTACAAGGCTGCTGCGGGCTGGCCGGCAACTTCGGAGCCGAACGTGGCCACTACGACGTCAGCGTCGCGGTCGCCGAGACGGCGTTGCTGCCGGCGGTGCGCAACGCGCCCGACGATGCTGTGGTGCTGACCGACGGGTTCTCCTGCCGCACCCAGCTGGAGGGGCTGACCGCGCGCCGCGGCACCCACCTGGCCGAGCTGCTCGCCGAGCGCCTGCAGGGCCAGGCATGAGGCAGCTCTCGACCGCGACGAACCTCACCCAGCAGGTAGCGGCCGCTGTCCGCGACGCCATCGGTTCCGGCGAGCTGCGTACCGGCGACCTCTACTCGGTCCAGCAGATCGCCGACCGGCTCGACGTCTCGCGTACCCCGGTACGCGAGGCGTTGCTCGGGCTGGCCGACGCCGGACTGGTGCGGTTCGAGCGCAACCGCGGCTTCCGAGTGATCCGTCACGACCCGCACCAGATCGCCGAGATATTCGCCATGCGCATCCTGCTCGAGGTGCCGTCCGCCCGGGTGGCGCCTGCCACGTCGGAGCTCGCCACCGCTCTGGAGGCCGAGCTCGCGTCGATGCGAGAAGCCGCCGCCGCCCACGACGAACCGCGCTTCATGGCCCATGACCGCACCTTCCACGAGCTGGTCCTCGCCGGTGCCGGCAACCGGACACTTCTGCAGACCGTCGACGGCCTGCGGGACTCGATCCTGGCGGTACGGGCCTCGACCGTCGACGCCTCACGTTCGCTCGCGCAGGTCGCCGACGAGCACGAGCCGATCATCACCGCCGCACGCGCCGGCGACGCCGTCGGAATGGCCCGCGCTCTGGCCGACCACCTCGAACGGACCGGTCGGCTACTGCTCGCCCAGGCGGTCGCCGAGACCGGCATCGTGGCCGAGCGAACGGACGAGGCACTCATCGATGCAGCGCTTGCGGCCGTCCGGTGAGACGTGAACCACATATCTCGATCCCGTTACGCGAATGTGCTCTACGTTGACCTGCATGGACATCGCCGTGGTCAAGGAGACTCTCGAGGGCGAGGCGCGGGTGGCGCTGGTCCCCGATGCCGTGGGCAAGCTGGTGGCGGCCGGTCACCGGGTCGCCGTCCATCCCGGTGCCGGGCTGCTCGCGCAGTTCTTTGACAGCGAGTACGAGGAAGCGGGCGCGAGCCTGGACGCAGACGTCACCGACGGCGCTGACGTGGTGTGCTCGGTACAACCGATGACACCCGACCGGCTCAGGGCGTTGGCCCCCGGCACCGCGACGCTGTCGTTCCTCCCCGCGCTGCAGAACCCCGATCTGGTCACGGCGTTCCGCGACGCCGAGGTGACGGCCTTCTCCCTCGAGCTGGTGCCGCGGATCTCACGCGCCCAGGCCATGGACGCGCTCTCGTCGCAGGCTCTCGTCTCGGGCTACCGCTGCGCCATCGTCGCGGCGGGACTGTTGCGCCGCTTCTTCCCGATGAACATGACCGCCGCCGGAACCGTGCAACCAGCCGAGGTCGTCGTGCTCGGTGCGGGCGTCGCCGGCCTGCAGGCCATCGCCACGTCCAAACGCCTCGGAGCGGTCGTGCGCGCGTACGACGTGCGGGCGGCGGCGGCCGAGGAGATCCGGTCGGTCGGCGCGAAGGCGATCGAGCTCGAGCTGGAGTCACTCGAGGGCAAGGGCGGCTACGCCGGGGAGATGAACGAGGATCGCGCCGCGCGCCAACGCGACCTGCTGACGCCGTACATCGCCGCCGCCGACGTGCTGATCACCACCGCCGCCGTGCCCGGTCGGCAGGCTCCGATGCTCGTCACGGCCGAGATGGTCGAGCAGATGAAACCCGGTTCGGTGGTCGTCGACCTGGCAGCTGAGTCTGGCGGCAACGTCGAGGGCTCCCAGCCGGGCAGCATCGTCGCAATCGGAGATGCCCAGGTCTGGGGCGGACAGAACGTCCCCAGCCAGATGCCCGGTCCGGCCAGCCGCCTGTTGGCCCAGAACGTCCTCAACCTGCTCACGCTGATGAGCGCCGAGGACGGTGCTTTCGCGCCAGACTTCGACGACGAGATCGTCGACGGAGCCTGCGTCACCCACGCAGGCGAGATCCACCACCAGGCCTCCCGCGAGCTGATCGAAGGCCCGGCTGCGGACGAACCCGCGACAGGGGTGCAAGCATGAACGACTCCATCGTCTGGTTGACGATCTTCGTCCTCAGCGTGTTCGTGGGGATCGAGGTCGTGTCCAAGGTCTCCTCGACCCTGCACACACCCCTGATGTCCGGCGCCAACGCCATCCACGGGGTGATCCTCATCGGCGCGATCCTCGTCACCGGAAGCACCGACTCCGGCATCGCGGTCGCTGTCGGGCTGGTTGCCATCGTCCTGGCGGCGGTCAACATGGTCGGCGGTTTCGTGGTGACCGACCGGATGCTGCAGATGTTCGGCAAGGCGAGGCCGATTGCGTCGAAACCCGCGAGCGATGCCACCGGGCCGAGCGGTGACGCTGCATGATCCCGACCTGGGTGCAGCTGGCCTACCTGGCCGCCGCGGTGTGCTTCATCCTCGCCCTCAAGGGCCTGTCGTCGCCTCGTACAGCGCGCCGCGGCAACCAGTTGGGGGCGGCGGCTGCTGTCGGGGCGACCGTCGTGGTGTTCTTCGAGGCCGACCTGGATCACCTGTGGCTCATCATCGCCGCGATCGCCGTCGGCGCAGTCCTCGGCGTCGTCGGCGCCCAACGCGTCCAGATGACGCAGATGCCGCAGCTCGTCGCGCTGTTCAACGGGGTCGGCGGTGGGGCAGCCGCCCTCGTCGCGCTGATCGAGCTCGAGGAGCTGACGCCGTTCGCCGACGTCGTACCCACCTTCACCTTCGTCGCCACGGTCTTCACCATCTTCGTCGGGGCGGTCAGCTTCGCCGGGTCGATGATCACGTTCGCCAAGCTGCAGGAGCTGATCACTACCCGGCCGGTCATCTTCCCCGGGCTACCGGTCGCGTTCGGCGGCGCCTTCGTCGCCGCGATCGCGATCGCGGTCGTCGCGGTCGTCTCGCCGCAGCTGTGGCCCGGCGTCCTGTTGGCGGTGCTCGGTCTCGTGGTCGGCGCCCTGCTGGTGCTGCCCGTCGGCGGCGCCGACGTCCCGATCGTGATCTCGCTGCTCAACGCGTTCACCGGCCTGACCGTCGCCGCCGGCGGCTACGTGCTCGACAACACCCTCCTGCTCGTCGCCGGCACATTGGTCGGCGCCGCGGGCACCTTGCTGACCAAGCTGATGGCCTCGGCGATGGGGCGTTCGTTGGTCAACATCTTGTTCGGTGCGCTACGCGGCGGCTCGACGCTCGGCGCAGGCGAGGCCAGCGACCGGCCGGTCAGGTCCGCCGGCCCCCAGGACGTCGCCATCATGCTTGCGTACGCCCACAAGGTCATCATCGTGCCGGGCTACGGCCTTGCCGTTGCTCAGGCGCAACACTCCCTCCGCGAGCTCGTCGAGGTGCTCGACGAGCGAGGCATCGAGGTCGACTACGCCATCCACCCGGTCGCCGGACGCATGCCCGGTCACATGAACGTGCTCCTGGCCGAGGCCCAGGTCCCGTACGAGAAGCTCGTGGAGATGGACGGGATCAACTCCGACTTCAAACATGCCGACGTCGTCCTCGTGGTCGGCGCAAACGACGTGGTCAACCCCGCGGCCAAGACCACACCCGGTGCGCCGATCTACGGCATGCCGATCCTCAATGCCGGCGACGCCCAGCAGGTCATCTTCATGAAGCGGTCGATGCGACCCGGATTCGCCGGCATCGAGAACGAGCTGCTCTTCGACCCCAAGACCACCCTGCTGTTCGGTGACGCCAAGGACACCATGGGCAAGCTCCTCAGCGCCGTCAAGGCGCTCTGAACCCTGCCTGCTCGGCACGGTCGCGGCGACATTGCCGCCCTTTGCAGACTGAGACCTAGACGACGCCGTACAACCTGTCGCCCGCGTCCCCGAGCCCGGGGACGATGTAGCCGACCTCATTGAGCTTCTCGTCCAGCCCAGCGGTCACCAGCAGCACCGGGATACTGACGTCCGCGAGGTCGGCCTCCACCCGGGCGATGCCCTCGGGCGCCGCGAGCAGACAGACGGCGGTGATGTGGGCGGCGCCGCGCTGCACGAGGAACGCGATCGCCGCCGACAGCGTCCCGCCGGTCGCGAGCATCGGGTCGAGCACGTAGCACTGGCGACCGGAGAGGTCGTCGGGAAGTCGTTCGGCGTACGTCGACGCCTCCAGCGTCTCCTCGTTGCGGATCATCCCCAAGAACCCGACCTCTGCGGTCGGCAGCAGCCGCTGCATCCCCTCCAGCATGCCCAGACCCGCGCGCAGGATGGGCACCACCAGCGGCTTGGGGCTGGTCAGCTTCACGCCCTGCGCCAGAGCCACCGGTGTCTGCACCTGCACCGGTTCGGTACGGACGTCGCGCGTCGCCTCGTACGCCAGCAGCGTCACGAGCTCGTCGGCGAGCCGGCGGAACGTCGGGGAGTCGGTGTTGACGTCGCGCAACGTCGTCAGCTTGTGCGAGATCAGCGGGTGGTCGGCGACATGGATCTGCATGGATGAACACTAGCGGCCGCGGCGACGCCAGATCACTACCCATCGTGCGCAGTGTCTGACACCATCGTCGTGGTGCCCGACCGCACCACGACCGATGCGCGAACAGGGAGGACGCCATGTCCGAGGAGTCCGTGGATCTCGCCGTGGTTGCGTTCCGCGAGGAGGGCGAGTGGCAGGTCTCGGAGCTGCCGAAGGCGGTCGCGAACGACATCGACGAGCTCATCGCCGCCCTGCGACCTTGGCGTTCGGACTCCGGTGTCCTCGGGCTCGTCGCCGTCGATGAGGACTTCTTCGTCCTCGCCCGGGTGCAAGGCACCCACGTGCGTGTCCTGCTGTCCGACGTCACCGCGGTCACCGAGTGGCCGATCGCCAGCGGTGTCGCGGACCTGCTCGACGTACCCGATCCCGACGACGATGACGACCCTCAGCCCGCGGGCGACATGGACATCGTCAGCGACCTCGGCATGTCGGCGATGGACCTTGCCGTGCTGTGTGACGACCCCGAGCTGTACCCCGAGGAGATGTTGACGAACATCGCCACCCGACTGGGGTTCGGTGCGCAGTTCGAAGACGTTGTCGGCTGACCCCGCCGGCGTCTCGCCGGAGCGGCTCGCGGAGCTGATGCGGCGAGCGCTGGGACTTGCAGCAACCGCGTCCGCCACCGATGACGTCCCCGTCGCGGCCGTCGTCGTCGACGCCGCTGGAACAGTGGTCGGCACCGGCGTCAACGCCCGCGAAGGCGAGGGTGACCCTACCGCCCACGCCGAGATCGTCGCCCTTCGCGACGCGGCCCGCTCCGTGGGCAGGTGGCGGCTGGAGGGTTGCACGCTGGTGGTGACCTTGGAACCGTGCACGATGTGCGCCGGCGCCATCGTGCAGTCGCGTGTCGCCCGGCTCGTGTTCGGCGCGTTCGACGACAAGGCCGGTGCCGTGGGCTCGTTGTGGGACGTCGTACGCGACCGTCGCCTCAACCACCGCCCGGAGGTCGTCTCCGGTGTGCTCGCGGCCGAGAGCGCGGCGCTGCTGCGCGAGTTCTTCGC
>JACCZT010000087.1 GCA_013695785.1 Nocardioidaceae bacterium
GCGGATGGTAGGTCGGGAACTCCAGAGCGATCCGCTTTCTCAGCTCCCAGGCCGTCGTACGGTCGAGCTCGCCGAACGCTTCGACCAGCGGCCCGTCAGAGCCGCGGGCAGCAGCACCCGCGGTCGAGCTCGCGACGCTACCGACGAGCGCGGGGGAGAGCAGTGCGAGGGCTGAGGCCACGACGCCGAGCCGGAGGTGGGACGAACGCTTCATGGTGCTCCAGTCAGGAGAGGAGGTAGATCGCGGTGAGCCTAACAACGCCGCAGGTCAAGGCAACCGTCTCGCGCGTGAACATATTGCTAAGAGCTTGCGGACCCCGCAGTAGCGATTTTGGCCGCGCACCAGGGCGACGTACCTTCGCAGCTGTGATCATCAGAGCCGCCGTCGACGAGGACTGGGTCAAGATCTGGCCGATCTTCTCCCAGATCGTCGCCGCAGGACAGACGTACGCCTACCCCGAGGACCTTTCCCTGATCGCGGCCAGACAGCTGTGGATGGAAGAAGCGCCCGCACAGACAGTCGTGGCGGTCGACGGCGACGTGGTCCTCGGCTCAGCCAAGATGAGGCCGAACCGCCCCGGACGCGGGGCTCACGTGTCGACGGCGAGCTTCATGATCGATCCGGCCGCCCAGGGGCGCGGACTAGGACGCGCGCTGGGTGAGTACGCGATCGGATGGGCACGTGCCGCCGGCTTCCACAGCATGCAGTTCAACGCGGTCGTCGAGTCCAACACCGCTGCCGTGCACCTGTGGAGATCGCTCGGTTTTCAGATCCTCGGCACCGTGCCCGAGGCGTTCGATCATCCCCAGAACGGCCTGGTCGGGCTGCACGTGATGTACCGGCGTCTGTAGCTCGAACCATGGTGATTCTCAGGTCGCGCCGGACCGACGGGACTGCGAGGCTGCGCACATGCGTGTTGTCGTGGCTGGAGCGACCGGGTTCGTGGGCAGACGACTGTGCCCGGCGCTGACCGAGGCGGGGCACGAGGTGCTCGCGATGACGCGCCGACCCGAGGAGTACACCGGTGCAGGCGAAGCCGTACCCGGCGACGTACACGACGCCTCCACCTTGGGCGACGCACTTCGCGGAGCCGATGCTGCGTACTACCTGGTGCACTCGCTGGGCTCTGCGGACTTCGAGACCCTGGATGCCGACGCGGCACGGGCGTTCGGGGGCGCCGCGGCCGAGGAGGGCCTGCAGCGGATCGTCTACCTCGGCGGGCTCGGCGACGACAGCGACGACCTGTCTCCCCACCTGCGCAGCCGTCGTCAGGTCGAGGAGCTGCTCGGCTCTGACGGCGTACCCGTGACCAGTCTTCGGGCCGGGATCATCGTCGGTCATGGCGGCGTCTCCTGGGAGCTGACCCGACAGCTCGTCGAGCACCTGCCGGCCATGGTCACTCCGACGTGGGTACGGACGAGGACGCAGCCCATCGCCGTCGCCGATGTCGTGCGCTACCTCGTGGGGGTGCTGGAGGTTCCTGAGGCTGCCGGGCGCGCGCTGGACATCGGCGGGCCCGAGGTGCTGGAGTACCTCACGATGATGCGGCGCCTCGCGGTCATCCAGGGCCGCAGGATGTTGGTGGTGCCGGTCCCCCTGCTGACACCTCAGCTGTCGTCGCGATGGTTGTCGCTCGTCACCGATGTCGACACCCAGACCGGACGCTCCCTCATCGACTCGATGAGCAACGAGGTGATCGTCCGCGACGATGCGATCCGCTCGCTCGTCCCGTTCGAGCCGATGGGATACGACGAGGCAGTGCTCGCCGCACTCGGAGAGCGAGCCAAGCAAGCGCGGACGTCGTCGTGACCCCCCGCGCTGCCGGCCGACCTCTCCTCGACCAAATCGTCGGTCGCCTGCCTATGCGGCTGTCCCACCAGGTGCCTCGCGACCATCGGGACCCCGACGAGGTCTTTCGTCGCCGCCGACAGGTGGTAGCGGCCTTCTCCGTCGCCGGAGCCGGCCTGCTCGGGGCGTCGTTGTCGACACGTCCGGCCTCGACGGCGTTCTACGTCTCGACGCTGGGCGTCGCCGCGACCTGGGTCGCCGGTGGCCTGGCGTCCGGCCCCCTGCACCTGGGGTGGGTCCAGAGCCGCGACGAGATGCTACGCCGGCCGGTGGCGACACCGATCGCGACCGGCGTCGCGGCCTTCGGGTTCTTCTACGGATGCGCCCTGGTGGCGACCAGGATCCCCGTGCTCAACGACGCGATCGCTCGCATCCTGCAGTTCGCCGACCAGGGTGCCACGCCGCTGGTGACGCTCACCACCTGCGCGAACGGCGTTGCGGAGGAGGTGTTCTTCCGCGGCGCACTGTACGCGGCGCTCGGCGAGGCGCATCCGGTGGCTCTCTCGACGGCGGTGTACACGGTCACCACGGTGACGACCCGTAACCCCGCGCTGGTCCTCGCAGCGGGCGTCATGGGCACGCTGTTCGGTCTACAGCGTCGGGCCTCAGGCGGGATCCAGGCACCGATACTCACGCACGTGACCTGGTCTGTCCTGATGCTGCGCTACCTCCCGCCGCTGTTCCGCCAACGGCGCCGCCTGGTCGACTCAGCCTCTCTGTAGCAGCCTCAGCTCTCTCCCTTGGAGAAGCGGCCGAGGACGACTCCACAGATGCCCGCTGTCAGCGCGATCGCGCCCACCACCAGGCTGTCGGTCGCGCCCACCGTCGCAACGGTGCCGGCGGCCAGGCAGAAGGCGGGGAACGCCACGCGTACCCCGTGCTTGTCCCACCAACCACCACGGTCCCGGGGGACGACCGCCCCCGTCCTTCGCGGCAGGTCGGACGTGAGCAGATGGAGCTCTCCGAGGGTCTGGGCGGCAAGTGCGGCGGTCACCCGCACATCTGCCTCGGTGACGTCGAGCCGGCCGAGAGCGTGCTGCTCGTTGATCTGGTCGACCGCGGCCATGCGTTCGGCGTCGCCGGCCCGGACACTCGAGAACTCCACGTCCCCGAGTATCGTCCGCCGCGCTGTGTCGCGTCCACACGTTCGCCGGGCTATCGGGCAGCCGTCCGCTCTGCGGAGCTTCCGGCCGCGGCGGGCAGCGACCGCGAGGCGCGACGCAACGGGACGAGCTCGCGCAGGTCGGCGTCGCGCAGGTAGAGCCCGACCCAGAGCAGCACCCCGGTATACACCGGGAAGAGCAGCGTGGAGAACACCGGCGCCTCGATGCGCACCTGCGCTGCGACCGCTCCGCCGAGGTAGCCGGTCAACAGGATCGCCCCCAGCACCGACGTGCGGGGTATGAGGTAGAGGGCGAGACAGACCAGCTCGACGACTCCGATCCAGACGGCGGAGTCCACCGGGAACCCGAGCCGACGTGAGCCGTCGACGACGGCTGAGATGTTGAGGACGTGGATGACGCCGTCGAAGAGCAGGAAGAGCGCGACGAGCACCGTGATGACCTGACCGACGCGTAGGGACGTGTGAGACGATTGGCTCGCAGATTGCATGACGGGACTCCTCTTGCGCGCGATCGGTTGGCGTTGCGCTAGGACTGGGGTCCGGACGGGTCCATCCAGATGACTTCCCAGAGGTGCCCGTCGATGTCTTGGAAGCTCCACCCGTACATGAACCCCTCGTCCATCGGGTCGTTGGACCGCTGGCCACCGGCGGCGAGTGCCTTGTCGACGATCTCGTCGACCTCGTCCCTGCTCTCGGCGGAGATGGCGAAGATGGCCTCGGTGGTCGTCGACGTGTCAGCGATCTGCTTGTTGGTGAAGTCGCTGAAACGGTCCTTGACCAGGAGCATCACGAACGCCTGGTCACTGAGGATCATGCAGGTGGCGCTCTCATCGGTGAACTGCGGATTGAACGTGAAGCCGAGCTGGGTGAAGAAGTCGACCGACTTGTCGAGGTTCTCGACCGGCAGGTTGACGAAGATCATGCGGGACATGGCTACCTCCAGGATGTGGGTTGTTGTGAGGTAGACCGTCGCTGGAACCCAAACTCATCGTCGCTGGGCAAACAACCTTCAGCCGTCCGGATGAGCGGGTAGCCCGAGCAGCGCGAAGAGCCGGGTGTCCAGGAACGAGGTGATCGCCATCACCTGGCCGTCGGCTACCTCCACCACCTGCAGCGCCCAGGGCTCGTGCCGACCATCGGGGCCACTTGCGCGGTACTGCGCGAAGGCCGGCGCGCCGTTGGCGACGGTGGGCAGCAGCCGGGAGCCGCGGCACCCGATGCCCACGCCGAGCATCCAGGCGCCGATTGCTTCGGGCCCCTCCAGCCACATCTCGTACGGCGGCATGTTCTGCGTGGCGTCCTGGTGCAGCAGAGCCACGAAACGATCGACGTCGTAGCTTTCGAACGCCTCGACATACTGTGCGAGCAGCTCGCGCTGGGCCTCATCGAGTGGGTCGTACGCCTCCTCCGACGTGGCACCACGCGTGTCGAGGGTGGCGCGGGCACGTTGCAGCGCACTGTTCACCGACGCCGTCGATGTCTCGAGCAACGTGGCGACCTCGTCCGCTTTCCAGCGCAGGACGTCACGCAGGATCAGTACGGCACGCTGGCGTGGTGGCAGGTGCTGCAGGGCGGCAACGAACGCGAGCCGGATCGACTCCCGTCCGACGGCAACGTCGGCCGGGTCGGCCACGACCGGCAGCACCTGAGCGTCGAGGATCGGCTCCATCCACGACTCTTCGGGCTGCCGCGCGGCGAGCGACGCCTCGACCGGCTGCCACGCCGACGTCGACATGTCCATCGGGCGGGCCCGCCGGTTGCGGCTGCTCAAGGTGTCCATGCAGACGTTGGTGGCGATCCGGTAGAGCCACGAACGCAGTGTCGAACGACCCTCGAAGCGATCGCGGGCGCGCCACGCGCGCACCATGGTCTCCTGCACGGCGTCCTCGGCGTCGAACGCCGACCCCAGCATCCGGTAGCAGTACCCGACCAGCTCACGCCGATGCTCATCGAGCGACCACTCCTGCTCGATCCCGGTCACGATCGTCGACATCAGTCCTCCTGCAGGGGTCTCACCGACGGCACGAGGCCCATTAGACCTCGTTGAGCCTTACCCCCCGAACTGTGACACTTACCGTTTTCGAGCGACACGCCGCCTTGTGAACAGACGTGGGTAAGTCTCACGGCTGTCCGGCACGGGATTGATTGATCGGGATTGGGCCGCGCACGCTACCCCGGCGCGAGTTGGTTGACTGTCCCCATGGCACTCTCCCTGCACGGACTTCGGACAGTCATCTACCCGTCCCCCGATCTCGACGCCGCCAAGGCCTGGTGGACCACTCTGCTCGGCCTGGAACCGTACTTCGACGAACCGTTCTACGTGGGCTACAGCGTCGCCGGGTACGAACTGGGCCTCCTCCCAGACGGTGCGCCGGAGGACGGGGCCCTCACCTACTGGGGTGTCGACGACGTCACCGAGGCCGTACGTGCCGCGGTCGCGTCGGGCGCGACCGAGCACACGCCGGCCAGCGAGGTCGGAGACGGAATCGTCACCGCCACCGTGCGCACCCCGCAGGGCGCGGTGCTGGGGCTCATCTTCAATCCGCACTTCGGCGCCGGATAGGGTTGGGTGCGCGCGGGTCGAAGCCGTCGGGCAGACCATCGGCAGGTCGCACCCGAACTAATCGCTCTGCACAGCGTGTGGGTAGTCCTGGGATCGACGCTGGAAGGCCAGGATGTCGCGGTTCTGGATGACCCCTTCGCGGATCTCGATGGCCCGCGCGATGACCTCCTCGGCGTCCCATCCTGCCGGTCCTGTCAGCACCGAGCGCAGGTACGGGAGCAGCGCTTCGCTGACCTCCCAGGTCGCGGAGTTCCACAGGTACGACGGGCTGTGGTCGACGCCGTAGTAGAGCACGTTGTCACCGATCACGAATGCCGGGTCGTCGAAGGAGGTCGGCCGAGCCCAGCTGAAGCCCATCCCTTCGTCGCAGGAGACGTCGACGATCAGGCTGCCCGGTTCGAGCGCGACCAGGTCGTCTTCGATCAAGAAGGTCAGTGGCGCGTTGGTGTCCTGCAGCACGCAGTTGACGATGATGTCGTGCTCGGCGAGGAAACCCGCCAACGGCACCTCACCATCCTCGGTGGACACGCGGCTACGGCGCGGGTCGGCGTCATCGTGCTCGAAGTGCAGGATCTCCGCTGAGTGGATCGGCGACCCCACCGCGGTCACGTCACGGTTGGTGAGGACGTCGATGTCGTGCACCCCATGCGCCTTCAGGGCGGTCACGGCGCCTCGGCCAGTCGCGCCGAAGCCGATCACCACCGCTCGCAACCGGCGACCGTAGTTGCCGGTGGAACCGATCAGCTCCATGGCATGAAGCACCGAGGAGTAGCCGGCGATCTCGTTGTTCTTATGGAAGACGTGCAGGCTGAACGACCCGTCGGACGTCCAGTGGTTCATCGCCTCGAACGCGATCAACGTCAGCTGTCGGTCGATGGCCAGCTGGGTGAGCTTCTCGTCCTGGACACAGTGCGGCCACCCCCACAGCACCTGTCCGTCGCGGAGCTCGGCGACGTCCTGCGCCAATGGCTTCGGCAGCAAGATGACGTCACACTCGCCGATGAGCTGCTCCCGGGAGCCCACACCTGCGACCGAGGCTGCCAGCTGCTCATCGGAGACGCCGAAGCGCTCGCCATAGCCGTGCTCGAGAAAGATGCGCTCGCGCAGGTCGGCATCGATCCGCGTCAGGTGCGCGGGGTGGATCGGCAGCCGGTGCTCGTTCTCCTTGCGAGACTGCGCCATGACCCCGAGGCTGAGCTCGTCCACGTGCACCCCTTCGATTGACCCACTTTCTAGCACAGCACTCAGCTGCGGAGCTCCGAGGCAAGCGGACAGGCGAACGGATCACGTGCGCGCAGGCCGACGTTGTTCAGGTAGTCGATGACGATCCCGTACGACTCGAACAGACCGACCTCGCAGTAGCTCACGCCCTGCTCGGCGCAGTACTCCCGGACGATCGGCTGAGCGAGCTTCAGGTTCGGCCGGGGCATGCTCGGGAAGAGATGGTGCTCGATCTGGTAGTTGAGCCCACCCATCGCGAAGTCGACGACCGGCCCCCCGCGAACGTTGCGCGACATGAGCACCTGACGGCGCAGGAAGTCGATCTTCACCTCGCGCGGGACGATCGGCATTCCCTTGTGGTTGGGGGCGAACGACCCGCCGAGGCACAGCCCGAAGAGAGCCATCTGCAAGCCGAAGAACGCGCTGGCCTTGCCCAGCGGAAGCACCAGCAGCAGCACCAGGACGTACGCGCCGAGCCGTGCGATGACGAGCGCGGCCTCGACCCGCTGGTGCGCGACGGCACCGGGGCGCAGGAGGGTGCGGATGCTCGCGACGTGCAGGTTGAGTCCTTCCAGCGTCAGCAGCGGGAAGAAGAACCAGCCCTGCCGGCGGGCGAACCATCCGGCGAAACCGCTGCGTTCGGCCACGACGTCCGGCGTGAAGGCGAGGGCGCCCGGCGCGATGTCGGGGTCGCGGTCCACCTGGTTGGGGGCGGCATGGTGACGATTGTGCTTGGCCTTCCACCAGCCGTAGCTGAGCCCCGCGAACACGCCGGCGAACAACCGCGCGGTCCAGTCGTTCCACGCGGCCGACGCGAAGATCTGGCGGTGGGCGCCATCATGGCCCAGGAACCCGAACTGGGTGACCACGATCCCCAGCGCCGCGGCGAGGACGAGCTGGAACCAGGAGTTGCCGATGATGAAGAAGCCGACCCAGATGACCACGAACGCCGCTACGGCCAACGCGATCCGGCTCCAGTAGTAGGCGTATCGCCGCTGCAGCAGGCCCTTGTCGCGGATGATCCGAGACAGCTCTGTGTAGGAGCTCAGGTGGCGCTGTCGCGTGTCCATGCGCCGGTCGGTCGACGTGGCAGCGTCAGGCGGCATCGTCGTGGCCCTCCTCAGGCTCCCCTACAACGATGAACCCTGTTGGATCAAGGCGAGAAGCACGTTCGTCTCCCATGATGCCACTGTTGGCAAGACCCGCGACTCCGCTCCTCGGGTCCTCTCACATCTCCTGGTGCGGCGGAGTACGTCTCGTGCCGGCAAGGTCCGTAGGGTACGACCGTGTCTGTCACCGAAGTCATCCTCGACGTCGATACCGGGGTCGACGACGCCCTCGCGATCATGTTCGCGGTACGGCAACCGGCCCTCCACGTCCGGGCGATCACCTGCGTCGCCGGCAACGCCCACGTCGACCAGGTCGTACGCAACACGCATGCCGTGCTCACGGCCGCCGGCGCCGAGGACATCCCCGTCGCCCGAGGCGCCGAGCGTCCACTGCTCAACGCCGTGCAGGACGCGAGGTTCGTCCACGGTGCTGACGGCCTGGCCGGCCTCGGCGCTGCTGTCCCGCGGGCCGGGCACACAGCCTCCGGCGCGGTAGGGCTGCTGCGCGAGGCGATCCTCGCCTCACCGACGCCGGCGACACTCATACCGCTGGGACCGATGACCAACATCGCGCTGCTGCTGCGTACCCACCCCGAGGTGCTTGCCAACCTCGAGCGGATCGTGTTCATGGGCGGGTCGGCCGCGACCGGCAACGCCACCGCCGTCGCGGAGTTCAACGTCTGGCACGACCCGGAGGCCGCCGCGATCGTGCTGGGGTGTGACGTGCCCGTCACGATGTACGGGCTCGACGTCTTCTACCAGCCGGTCGTCACTACGCAGGTCTACCTCGCCTGGCAACGGCACCCCGACCCGGGCGTACGCATGACCGGCCACCTGTTGGCACACCTGCAGGGCGTCGCCGGCGCCGACCCGCGCAACGGGGGCGGGGCGGCGC
>JACCZT010000102.1 GCA_013695785.1 Nocardioidaceae bacterium
CCGTACGTGCCCGCGCTGGCGCCACCGGATCGGCGAGATGCGCGACAGCTCGTCCGCGATCGAGACCGTGGAGTCCAAGTCGTCCAGCGCCGGCTGCATCGCCCTGGCACTTTGCAAGGCAGTCCACGCGGGGCCGGGATCCTGGAGCCGCATCGACAGCGCCACCTCGTCGAGCACGTTCGCGAGGTCCGCGAGGATGTCCTGCACCACGCGGTCGACCGCCCGCACCGGGTTGCCGGGGATGACCGCCGTCACGACGAGGCCCACGGCACCGCCGATGAGGGCGTCGGTGAACCTGTTGATCGCGGGGTTGCCCGACCCGGCGATGGGGACCACCGCGGAGATGAGGATCGCCGAGGTCGTCGTCTGCGTACGGGCAAACCCCTTGAGCCCAAGAAGCGAGGCGGTGGTCGCCGCGAGCGCCACGATGACGGCAATCTGCCAAGCGCCGTGGCCGATCCACAAGATCAGGAACTGGCCCACCAAGATCCCGATCGACACACCCAGGACGAGCTGTAACAGCGTACGGCGGCGCTGGCCCACGCTGGCGTAGATCGTCAGGACGGCGGCGATCGGCGCAAAGAACGGTTGCAGGTGCCCGACGAGCTGGTTCGCGATGAACCACGCCACCGACGTCCCGATCGCGAGCTGCGCGATCGGCGTGCGCTGGAGCTTGAGGTCGGCGAGTCGCTGCTGCAGGGAGCGCGGGATGCGGGTCGCGCGCCGGTCGGGGTTGTCGGTCACCGCCGCGGGCAGCGCCGGGACCTTACGACGCCAGCGCGCCACGGGGTTCGCGCTCATCGCGACGTAGTCAGTCCTTCATGACCTTGCGGACCACGACCACCAGGGCGATGAACGCCACGACGCCGCCGACGACGGGGACGATGGTCTCGAATCGCGGCGAGCCGCTGGAGTCGACGAACTTGGCCTTGACGGCTTCGACATTGCGGCGGGCGATGTTCTTGGGATTGGTCCGGTCGACCAGTGCGTCGACGGTGCCGGCCAGCCGTTCACGGATCACGTCGATCTCGTCGACGAGCTCGTTGGGGTTCGCGTTTTCGTTGCCGCTGGCCACGACACTCTCCTGAGGATTGGGGTACGGGAGCGTACTGCTCCCCACACGTTACCGATACGCAAGGATGACCGCATGACCACACGCCTTCAGCCCGGCGATCGAGCCCCCGCCTTCACCCTGTCCGACGACGAGGGCAACCCGGTCAGTCTCTCGGACTTCGCCGAGCGCGTCATCGTCTACTTCTACCCGGCCGCCATGACGCCGGGTTGCAGCAAGCAGGCGTGTGACTTCACCGCCACCCGCGAGGCGTGGAGGTCGGGAGGGTACGCCGTGGTCGGTATCTCCCCGGACCCGCCGGAGAAGCTGGCGACGTTCCGCCGACGCGACGACCTGTCCATCGTGCTGCTCTCCGACCCCGGCAAGGAGGTCTTGGTCGCGTGGGGGGCGTACGGCACGAAGCAGCTGTACGGCAAGGAGATCGAGGGCGTCATCCGCTCCACCTTCGTCGTCGGCGAGGACGGCGTGATCGAGCTGGCGCAGTACAACGTCAAGGCCACCGGCCACGTCGCGAAGCTCCAGCGCGACCTCGGGGTCCCTGTCGGCTGACCCACGCGCACTCAGCGTGCATTCAGCCAGCGTTCAGGCGACGCGTGCCACAGTGAGACCGTGCGTGTCCTGGTGGTCGACGACGACAGGAGCCTGGCGACGGCGATCCGTCGCGGCCTCGTCGGCAAGGGTTTCGCCGTGGACGTCGCCTTCGACGGCACCGATGCGCTCTGGTACGCGACCGAGAACACTTACGACGCGATAGTCCTGGACATCATGCTGCCCGGGCTGACCGGGTTCGAGGTCTGCGCCCGCCTGCGTGAGGCGGGCAACTGGGCGCCGATCCTGATGCTCACCGCCCGCGACGGCAAGATCGACGAGGCGAAGGCTCTCGACACCGGCGCCGACGACTACCTGTCCAAGCCGTTCTCCTACGTCGTGCTGGTGGCACGGCTGCACGCATTGCTGCGCCGCGGCCAGCAGGTACGCCCGTCGGTCCTGCGGGTCGGCGACCTGGAGCTCGACCCCGCGTCCCACACCCTGCACCGCGGCGACGACGCCATCTCCCTGACGCCCCGGCAGTTCTCGCTCCTGGAGTTCTTCATGCGGCGCCCTGGTGAAGTCATCTCCAAGGCGGAGATCCTCGGTCATGTGTGGGACTTCGCCTTCGAGGGCGACCCCAACATCGTCGAGGTGTACGTCGCGCAGCTGCGGCGCCGGATCGACACACCGTACGGACGGTCGGCGCTGCGTACCGTGCGTCTTGTCGGCTACCGGCTCGACCCGGACGGCGGCTGAGATGGACGGCCGAGACATGCTCGCCCCACTGCGGACGGTCCGGGCGCGGACCACGATCTTCGCCACCCTCGCAGCAGGGACCGCACTTGTCATCGCGGCACTGGCTCTGCTCGTCACGCTCCAGGCCCAGCTCGAACAGGGCAACGACGCCGCCGCCAAGGGTCGGGACCGTGACGTCGCTGCTCTGGTGCAGACCGGGGCGCTCCCCCGGTCGCTTCCCCTCACCCAGGACGACACCTTCGTGCAGGTCCTCGATGCCGGCGGCAGCGTCGTCGCCTCCACCCCGATCGAACGTTCGACCCCGGTCGTCGACGACATACCCGCAGGTGATGCCTTCGAGCTGCATGTCGTGGACGCCGAGGTGGATGTCGGCGAGATCGACGAGTTCCGCGTGTGGGCCCTTCGGGTGCCGAGCGCCGAGGGCGACGTGGTCGTCTACGCCGGATACAGCACCGAGTCCATTCAGGAGGCGACGACCGTGGTCCGGCGCGCGCTGCTGGTGGGCACGCCGCTGCTCGTCGCGGTCCTGGCGGCGGTGATCTGGCTGCTCACCGGGCGCGCGCTGCGTCCGGTCGAGTCGATCCGGTCCGAGGTCGAAACGATCTCCGAGACAGACCTGGGCCAACGCCTCCGGGTGCCGGCGACGAGCGATGAGATCGAGCGGCTCGCCACCACCATGAACACCATGCTCGACCGCCTCGAAGGCTCGGTGACCCGCCAGCGCAAGTTCGTCGCCGACGCCTCGCACGAGCTGCAGAGCCCGCTCGCGGCGCTGCGGACCCGGCTCGAGGTCGCCCGTACCCCTGACGAAGAGGTCTCGCCCGAGCCCGCCGAGTCCTTGCTCGACGACGTCGGCCGGATGGAGCAGCTGGTCAAGAACCTGTTGTTCCTCGCCCGGCGGGACGCCGTCCAGCTGCCACCGCCGACACAGGACGTCGACCTCGACGACGTCGTGCTGGAAGAGGTCCAGCGGGCACAGAGCCAGACCCGCGTACCGATCGAGACCAGCACCGTCTCGGCGGCTCCGGTACGAGGCGGGCGGGAGGACCTGGCCCGGTTGACCCGCAACCTCCTCGACAACGCGGTACGCCATGCTCACCGGCAGGTGCGGGTCGAGCTGGGCGTGCACGGTGACCACGTGGTGCTGAGGATCGATGACGACGGGCCGGGTATCGCCGAGGCCGACCGCGAACGGGTCTTCGACAGGTTCGTCAAGCTCGACGACAGCCGCACCCCGGCCGTCTCGGGCTCCGGCCTCGGCCTGGCCATCGCGCGCGAGATCGCGGAGCAGCACAGCGGGACCGTCACGGCCTCGACCGGAGCCCTGGGCGGCAACCAGTTCGTCGTCACGCTGCCGGCACAGTGACGTTCAGCGGGTCTTCAGCGTGCCCGGTCAAGACTCAAGACATCCCCGAGCTCGCAGGGAGACCGGGACGTCCCTAGGAGTGACCGTGAAGACCACATTCGCAGCCGTCTCGGCAGTTGCAGTCGCGGCGGTGCTCACCGCTCAACCCAGCATCGCGACCGCCCCCCTCTCGCCGGCTCAGGCGCAGGACGGGGGTCGTTGTCGCCTGCCCGGACCGTACGAGCTCCCCCACGCCGGGCAACCGGTAAATCTGCGTCCAGATGACTTCACGACGAAGATCGACAACGTGTACTGGCCGATGCGGCCAGGCACCATCTGGCGCTACGTGGAGAAGGTCGGAAACGCCACCGAGCACATCAAGGTCCGGGTGACGCACCGCACCAAGATGATCCGCGGGATCAAGACCCGCGTCGTGCGCGACACGGTCACCGAAGGCGGTGAGCTCGTGGAGGACACGCGCGACTGGTTCGCCCAGGACTCCGGCGGGAGCCTTTGGTACCTCGGGGAGAACACCAAGGAGTACGACAACGGCGAGTTCGTCGGCACCGAAGGATCCTTCGAGTACGGCAAGCACGGCGCTCAGGCCGGTGTCATCATCCCCGCGGAGAGCCGACCCGGATGCGCGTACCGGGAGGAGTTCAAGCGCGGCGAGGCCGAGGATCGCGCGAGGATCCTGTCGACCAAGGCCTCGATCAAGGCGCCAACGGGCTTCTACCACCGGATGCTGAACACGGCGAACATCACTCCCCTGGAGCCGAAGATCCTCGAGCACAAGTTCTACGCCCGCCATGTCGGACCGGTGCTCGAGCTCGGTATCTCACCCAAGCCGTCGCGTGCCGTGCTCGTCAAGATGACCCGTCATTAGGCCCTAGCGGGTCTCGGCAGTGCCCGAAGGAATCGACTTGGTGGTTGCTAAAGCGACCATCAGGTCGATTCCTTTTCGCGTGCGGACGAGGACGTGCCGCACTACCGGTTCTAGACTTCTGGTGCGCCGAAGTGGTGGAACTGGCAGACACGCAGGATTTAGGATCCTGTGCCTTCGGGTGTGCGGGTTCGAGTCCCGCCTTCGGCACGCAGGGTCAGCCCGAGCGTGGCCAGGTGATCGGGTGCGCGGTCAGCTCCTTGAGCACGTCGAGGAACGCGGCGGTGGCAACCGGGAGCGTGGAACCGCCGTACGTCGCGACCTCGACGACACGCGCGTCGCCCGGTAGTCGGTCGATGCGTACGCCGGGGTTGCGGCTGGCCCGCAGAGCCAGCCCCGGCAGCGTGCTCACGCCCAGGCCGGCGGCAACCAGGGCCTGGGTCGCGACGAAGTCGTCGGTCTCGAAGCCGATCGTCGGGCGGAAGCCGGCCCGCTCGCACGAAGAGAGCAGATGGGTACGACACCGGTCGCAACCGCCGATCCAGCGCTCGCCCTGGTACGTCGCCAAGTTCGTGCGCTCCCCCGACCAGCGGCGGGCGGCGGCAGTCACGACGTACAACGGCTCGCTCAGGACCGGGCTCGCGGTGACGTCGCGGTACGCCGGCGTCTCCGCCTCACCGTGACGGAACACCACGGCGACGTCCACCTCACCCGACCGCAGAGCGGTGATCGCATCGGGCGGTTCGGCCTCGGTCAGTGCGACGTCGATCGCCGGGTACAGCGTGGCGAACCTTGCCGTGGCCAGCGGCACGATGGTCGCCAACGCCGAAGGGAACGCCGCCAGTCGCAGTCGACCGGCGGTCAGACCCGCGTACGCGGCAACCTCACTGCGAGCGGACTCGAGCTGACCGAGGATCTCCTCGGCGCGTGCGGCGAGCAGCCGCCCCGCCTGGGTCAGCTCCAGTCCGCGGCCCACGCGGGTGGTCAAGGTGACGCCGACCTCGTGCTCTAGCCGCGCCAGATGGTGGCTGATGGTGGGTTGGGAGTAGTTCAGCGACTCCGCGGCAGCGGTCACCGATCCTTCTCGGGCGACCGCGGCAAGAGCGCGCAGCCGGGCGAAGTCCATACGCGATCATAAACGGTCTCGATGAGTCCAGTGAAAGGATTCATTGGACTTATGTGTCGGCACACGCCATCGTCGCAGGATGAACACCACGGCGATCCCGACCCTGGACGACATCCAGGCGGCGCAACGACTCCTGGCGCTGTATCTGCCGCCGACCCCGATGTGGTCCTACCCGTCGCTGGACGCCGCTACCGGAGCACGAGTCGCGGTGAAGCTCGAGAACGTCCAACCCGTCGGCGCCTTCAAGGTCCGCGGCGGTCTCAACCTGGTGGCCAACCTCAGCGCGACCGACCGCAAGCGCGGCGTCGTCGCCTACTCGACCGGCAATCATGCCCAGTCGATCGCCTACGCGGCGGCGCAGCTCGGCGTGCCGTGCGTCATCGTGATGCCCGAGAACCCCAACCCGATCAAGGCAGCGTCGGTACGCGCCCTCGGCGCCGAGCTCGTCGAGCACGGACCGACGTTCGACGAGGCGTCGGCGTACGCCGTGAGCCTGGCGGAGCGCCGCGGCATGTACCTCGTCAGCGCGGCGAACGACGCCCGGATACTTGCCGGCGTCGCCACGCTGTACGTGGAGATGCTCGAGAAGCAGCCCGACCTCGACGTCATCGTGGTGCCGGTAGGGAGCGGGACTGGCGCGGCGGCCGCGTGCCTGGTCACCCGCGCACTCGCACCGGGCTGTCGGGTGATCGCCGTCCAGTCATCGGCGTCCCCTGCCGGTCACGACTCCTGGCAAGCCGGTCACTGCGTCACACGGCCGAACCGCACCCGGGTCGAAGGCATCGCCACCGGGTCGGGATTCGAGCTCACCCAGCAGATCATGCGCGAGCTCCTCGCGGACTTCGTCCTGGTGCTGGACGACGACATCGCCGCCGCGCAACGGATGATGCTCCGCACCGCCCACACACTCCCCGAAGGTGCGGGTGCCGCCTCGCTCGCGGGGGTGCTCGCGCTGGCTGACGAGCTGTCGGGTCTCCACGTCGGAGTCGTCTGCACCGGTGGCAACGCCAGCGAGGACGAGATCCGAGCGTGCCTTCGGGCCGATCGACTAGCGTGACGGCACCATGTCCCGGATCCTCTACTTCGAGCCCCGCATCCCGCCAAACACCGGCAACGCGATCCGCCTGTCGGCGGCGACCGGCGCGGAGCTGCACCTGGTGGAGCCGCTGGGGTTCGACCTGTCCGACGCCAACCTGCGCCGTGCCGGCCTGGACTACCACGACCTCGCCTCGGTGACCGTGCACGCGGACCTCGACGCAGCGTGGGCGGCGCTACGACCGACGCGCGTGTACGCCTTCACCGCCCAGGCGTCCACGTCGTACGCCGACGTCGCTTACCTCTCTGGCGACGTTCTGCTGTTCGGACCCGAGCCGACCGGGCTGCCCGAGCACGTCCTGGCCGACCCGCACGTCACCGCACACCTGCGGGTGCCGATGCTGGCCGGGCGCCGCTCGCTCAACCTCGCCAACACGACTGCGATCGTGGTGTACGAGGCATGGCGTCAGCACTCCTTCGGCGGAGCGACCTAGGCGTTCGGAGCGAGCACGGTGCCGACATGGGGCGCGATGGCGCGAAGCGCCTTGCCACGGTGGCTGATCGCGTCCTTCTCCGCCGGTGACAGCTCAGCGGTCGACACGTCGTACCCGTCGGCGCAGAACAGCGGGTCGTAACCGAAGCCGCCGTCGCCCCGCGGCGCACGCAGGACACGTCCGGCCATGACGCCTCCCTCGACCACCTCAACGCCTGGGGCGCACAGCGCGATGGCGCACCGGAACTGCGCGCCGCGCTTGTCGTCGCCGAAGTCGGCGATCTGGGCCAGCAGCAACGCGTTGTTGGCGGCGTCGTCCCTGGCATGGCCGGACCAGCGGGCCGACAGCACCCCCGGCATCGCGTTGAGGGCGTCGACACAGATCCCGGAGTCGTCGGCGAGCGACGGCAGGCCGGTCGCGGCCAACGCTGCCCGCGCCTTGATGAGCGCGTTGCCCGCGAAGGTCAGCTCGGTCTCGGCAGGCTCGTCGAACGCGGTGACATCGTCCAGCCCCAGGACCTCGATGCCCGGGACGACGGGCGTGAAGATGCGCCGCATCTCGATGAGCTTCTTGGGGTTGCGACTCGCCAGCACGACCTGGACAGCCGGCGCAGGGCTCACCCGAGCGCCTCACGCTGCATGCGGGTCAGGTCGGCGCACCCCTTCTCGGCGAGGTCGAGCAGGCTGTCCAGCTCGGACCGGTCGAACGGTGCGCCCTCGGCCGTGCCCTGAACCTCGACGAAGGTCCCGCTGCCGGTCATCACGACGTTCATGTCGGTCTCGGCGCGGACATCCTCCTCGTACGGCAGATCGAGCATCGGCGTGCCGTCGATGATCCCGACCGAGACAGCCGCGACCGAGTCACGCAACGGCTCGCCCTTGAGGGCGCCCTGGCCGCGCAGGTGCGCGACGGCGTCGGCCAGTGCGACGTACGCGCCGGTGATCGCAGCGGTACGGGTGCCGCCGTCGGCCTGGAGCACGTCGCAGTCGATGACGATGGTGTTCTCCCCGAGCGCCTTGTAGTCGATCGCGGCGCGCAAGGACCGACCGACCAACCGCGAGATCTCGTGGGTCCGGCCACCGATCCGCCCCTTGACCGACTCCCGGTCCGAGCGGGTGTTGGTCGCTCGCGGCAGCATCGCGTACTCAGCGGTGACCCAGCCGAGCCCGGAGTCCCGGCGCCAACGCGGCACACCGACGGTGACGCTCGCGGCGCAGAGCACCCTGGTCTTGCCGAACTCCACCAGCACCGAGCCCTCGGCGTGGTCGAGCCAGTTGCGGGTGATCGTCACGTCGCGGAGCTCGTCGGTCGCGCGGCCGTCCTCGCGCACGGCGGGTGTCGTCTCGGTCATGCACCGACCCTAACGTCGCTCAGATGTCGTACGTCGCACCGGGCTGCACGACCTCGAAGCTCCCGTCGAAGGTGGTCTTGGTGTCTGCCTCGACCTCGCTGCGGTCGGTCCAGGCCGGCAGGTGGGTGAGGAGCAGGCGGCCCACACCTGCCCGCGTCGCATGGTCGCCGGCCTGGGCGCCGGTCAGGTGCACGTTGGGCGGGTTGTCGCCGGACTCGACGAACGACGCCTCGCACAAGAACACGTCGGCGTCCCGGGCCACCTCGACGAGCAGGTCCGTCGGTCCGGTGTCGCCGGAGTAGACGAAGGTGCGCGATCCGGCAGAGACACGCAGCGCGTAGGCCTCGACCGGGTGGTCGACCCGCACGGCGGTGATCTCGAACGGACCGACCTGCTGCGTGGGCTTCCAGGGCCGGAAGTCGAACTCCTCGCTCATCCCCGGGGCGAGCGGCAGGTCGTACGCCGACGCCAACCGGGCAGCGGTCTCGGCGGGGCCGTAGACCGGGATCGGTGCCATCGGTCCGGCGGGGTGGTACTTGCGGAAGACGTAGAAGCTGCACAGGTCGATGCAGTGGTCGACGTGCAGGTGCGACAGCGCCACGGAGTCGACCGCCTCCAGGTCGGTGTGGCGTTGCAGGTAACCGAGCGCACCGTTGCCGAGGTCGATGAGCAGGGAGTACGTTCGGCCCTCGTGCGGTGCCTGCAGCAGGTAGCACGAGGCCGGCGAGTCCGGGCCCGGGAAGGAGCCCGCGCACCCGACGACGGTGAGCCGCATCGCGGCCGTCACACGCCCACCCACGAGAACTGGTCGACCGACTCGACCTCGGGGCCGAGGAAACGGCGACCGAGCTCGCCGAACTCCGCCGGCTGCCCGGTCGTCATGAACCGGTGCCGCGGGACGGCCGTCGGTTCGCCGTCAAGGCCGTGCCGCGCGAGCAGGGCATAGACATCCTTGGCGGTCTCCTCGGCACTGGAGACGAGCGTCACCGCGTCGCCCATGACGTAGGAGATGACACCGGTCAGCAGCGGGTAGTGGGTGCAGCCGAGCACGAGGGTGTCGACGCCGAGGTCGGACAGCGGACCGAGGTAGTCGTGTGCGGCGGCGAGCAGGTCGGTGCCGCCGGTGACACCGCGCTCGACGAACTCGACGAACCGTGGACACGCCACGACGTGCAGGTCGATCTGCGGCGCGGCGGCGAACGCGTCCTCGTACGCCATCGACGTCGCCGTCGCGCGGGTGCAGATGACGCCGACAGTGGCGTTGCGGGTGGCGGCGACGGCGCGGCGGGTCGCCGGCAGGATCACCTCGACCACTGGCACGTCGTACCGCTCGCGCGCGTCGCGGAGCACCGCCGCGCTCGCTGAGTTGCAGGCGATCACGAGTGCCTTGACCCCCTGGGCGACCAGGTGGTCCAGGCACTCGAGGGCGTGCTCGCGCACCTCACCGATCGGTTTGGGACCGTACGGCTGCCGCGCCGTGTCGCCGAGGTACAGCACCGCCTCATGCGGTAGCTGGTCGATCACCGCGCGCGCGACGGTCAGGCCGCCGAAGCCGGAGTCGAAGATGCCGATGGGAGCGTCGTTCACGGGTATGACACTAGGTCGACGTGCCGACGATCCGGAAGCAGATGCGTCGCATCCCACATCGGCGACGAGGCGATCAGAACGGCAGCTTGGGCTGGGGCGGCCCGTGTGCGGGGTCGACGCCGTCGAACAGCGAGCTGATCGACTCACCGGCGTGGATGCGTGCGATCGCCTCGCCGAACAGCGGCGCCACCGACCGTACGGCGAGCTCCGGCCAGCCGATCGGCATCGGCACGGTGTCGGTGGTGAGCACCTCATCGATCGAGGGGTGCGAGCGCAGACGCTCGACGGCAGGACCGGTGAACAGGCCGTGGGTACACGCGACCGACGCCCGGTGGCACCCTTCGTCGGCAAGTCGGTCCATCAGCTGCACGATCGAGCCGCCGGTGGCGATCTCGTCGTCCAGGACGATGGCGCGCTTGCCGTCCACGTCTCCGACGATCGCGTCGATCACCACCTTGTCGTCGCTCAGGCGCTGCTTGCTGCCGGCGGCGACCGGCACCCCGAGCAACCGGGCGAACTGGGTCGCGGTCTTGGCGTTACCGAGGTCCGGGGAGACGACCACGACATCGGACAGGTCACGACTGCGGTAGTGGTCCGCGAGCTCGCCGATCGCGGTCAGGTGGTCGACCGGCACGGAGAAGAAGCCATGCACCTGCGGAGCGTGCAGCGTCATCGTCAGCACCCGGTCGACGCCGGCTGTGGTCAGCATGTCGGCGACGAGCCTGCCGCCGATGGAGATCCGGGAGGCGTCCTTCTTGTCCGATCGGGCGTACGCGAAGTGCGGGATCACGGCGGTGACGGACTCCGCCGACGCACCGCGTGCCGCGTCGATCATCAGCAGCAGCTCCATCAGGTGCTCCTGCGTCGGCGGCACCAGCGGCTGGATGATGTAGACGTCGCGCATCCGGCAGTTCGCGTGCAGCTGCACCTGCAGACAGTCGTTGCTGAACCGGGTGGTGGCCGCCGGGGACAGTGGCGTGTCGAGCTCGGCGCAGATGCGGGCCGCGAGATCGCGATGCGCGCTGCCGGAGAAGACGACGATGTCGGGCACGGGGCAACTGTGCCTCATCCGAGCCCGAGCGGCAGAGTCGGTGCCGCGGTCCAGCGACGAATCAGGCCCAGAGCTGGCCGTCCAGCCGCTCCGCTGCCTCCTCGACGGTGCCCTCGTAGGCACCGGTCGAAAGGTACTTCCAGCCGCCGTCGCACACGACGAACACGATGTCGGCGCGCTCGCCGGCCTTGACCGCCTTTGCCGCCTGGGCCAGCGCCGCGTGCAGGATCGCACCGGTGGAGATGCCCGCGAAGATGCCCTCGGCCTGCAACAGCTCACGCACCCGGCGCACGGCGTCGCGCGGCCCTACCGAGAACCGGCCGTCGATGAGGGCGGCGTCGTACAGCTCGGGCACGAAACCCTCGTCGAGGTTGCGCAGCCCGTATACGAGCTCGCCGTAGCGGGGCTCGGCGGCAACGATGCGCACCTCGGGCTTGTGCTCGCGGAAGAAGCGGCCGACACCCATCAGCGTGCCGGTGGTGCCGAGGCCGCCGACGAAGTGGGTGACCGTCGGCAGGTCGGCGAGGATCTCCGGTGCGGTGCCGGCGTAGTGCGCGTCGGCGTTGGCCGGGTTGCCGTACTGGTAGAGCATCACCCAGTCCGGGTGTTCTGCGGCGATCTGCTTGGCGACGCGCACCGCCTCGTTGGACCCACCGGCGGCCGGTGAGGAGATGATCTCGGCGCCCCACATGTCCAGGAGCTGCCGGCGCTCGACCGACGTGTTCTCCGGCATCACGCACACCAGGCGGTAGCCGCGCAACGTGGCGACCATCGCCATCGAGATACCGGTGTTGCCGGACGTGGGCTCCAAGATCGTGCAGCCGGGGCGCAGCTGCCCCGTCTCCTCGGCGCGGACGATCATCGCCAGTGCGGCACGGTCCTTGATCGAGCCGGTCGGGTTGCGGTCCTCGAGCTTGGCCCACAGCCGCACGTCAGCTGACGGCGACAGGGTCGGCAGCCCCACCAGCGCGGTGCCGCCGACGGAGTCCAGGAGCGAGTCGTACCGCATCGTCAGGCGGAGCCGCCGGCGACCGCCGGCAGGATGACGACGACGTCGCCGTCGGTCAGCTCGGTCTTGAGGCCGCCGGAGAAACGGATGTCCTCGTCGTTGACGTAGACGTTGATGAATCGGCGCACCTGGTCGTCCTGGACCAGCCGTTCCTTGATGCCGGTGTGCGCGTCCTCGAGGTTGTCGATGGCTTCTGCGACGGTGGCACCGGTGGTCTCGACGGCTTTGGAGCCCCCGGTGTAGGTGCGCAGGATCGTCGGCACGCGAACTTCGATCGGCATCGTCGGTCTACTCCTTGGTCGCTGGCTGCGCCACGTCGGCGTCTGTATAAGAGTCCACGACCCGGATTTCTTCCTCGCTGACCTGCTCGTCTGCGATCCGGTACGACCGGAAGTCCACCGGGCCGGCACCGCTGCCGCACTCGCGTGTGGAGACCAGCACGTAGTGAGCGCCAGGCTCGGAGGCGAGGTCGATGTCGGTACGCGAGGGGTACGCCTGCGTCGCGGTGTGCGAGTGGTAGATCACGACCGGCTCCTCGTCGCGGTCGTCCATCTCGCGGTAGAGCGCGAGTAGGTCGGTCGAGTCGAACTCGTAGAACGTCGGTGACCTCGCCGCGTTGAGCATGGGCACGAACCGCGTGGGCAGGTCCGACCCCGCCGCCCCGGCGACGACCCCACAGGCCTCGTCGGGGTGGTCGCGGCGGGCGTGCGCGACGATCGCGTCGTACGTGGCCCGGTCGATGGTCAGCACACCGGCCAGCGTATCGACTGACCTCGCATCAGCTGAGCGACTGCACCAACGTCTCTTGGACGTAACCGAGCCAGTCGTAGATGTCCGACATCACCACGACGGTCTCGTCGTCGCTGTCGGCCACGGCGACCAGGTCCTCGTCGGACTCGATGCCCAGGCGTACCGCCACCGACAGCCTGATGTCGGTCAGCGAGCGGAGCCACGCCTGCACCGCGGCGGCGTCGAGCTCCACCTCGACCTTGGCGTCGTTGGTCTCGACGTCAGCGGGGTCCAGGCCCCCCTCGACCAGGCTCGCGATGACCGTACGCGCGTTGGCCACCTTGGTCTCGGACAGCGCCCGCTCGGTGTAGCGGCGGAAGTCGCCCGAGGCGTCGAGGTCGTCGGTGTAGCCGTCGGGCAGCAGCCGTTGCAGCACCGGATCGTCGGGCGGTACGTGCGACCCACCCATGCCGAGCTGGGCGAACAACGGGTCCGGCGCGGATTCGTCCTCGCCGTTGCGGTCGCGCAGCAGCTCCACCAGCTGTCCGAGCAGGTTGACGAGAAGGTGTGCCTCGGCGGCCTCGAAGACCGCGTACACACCGCCACGCTTGCGGCGCTTGAAAGGTCTCACGCTTGCGGGTTCCTCACGTGTCGGCCTTCTGCAGTGTCGCCCACAGGCCGTACTCGTGCATGGCCTGAACGTGGCGCTCCATCTCCTCGCGCGATCCCGTCGCGACGACCGAGCGGCCGTCGTGGTGGACCTGCAGCATGAGCTCGGTCGCCTTGGCCTCGCTGTAGCCGAAGTACTCACGAAAGACGTAGGTGACGTAGGACATCAGGTTGACGGGGTCGTTCCACACGATGGTGACCCACGGCTGGTCGAGCTCGACCGACTCGTCGGCCTCGGGTTGCTCGACCTCCACGGGAGCGGGACTACTGGTCACCTCGCCATTGTGCCCACACTAGGCTGGCTCCGTGACATCGACCGCGCTGCTCACCGACCAGTACGAGCTCACGATGCTGCAGGCGGCGCTGCGTCACGACACCGCCGGACGACGGTCGGTGTTCGAGCTGTTCGCCCGCCGGCTCCCCAACGGCCGCCGGTACGGTGTGGTCGCCGGCACGGGGCGGCTTCTCGATGCGCTCGCCGACTTCAGCTTCGACGACACCGCCCTGGCTTTCTTGCGCGACGAAGACATCGTCGACGAGCCGACCCTGCGGTGGTTGGCGGACTACCGTTTCACCGGTGACATCTGGGGCTACCCCGAGGGCGAGGTCTACTTTCCCGGCTCCCCCGTCCTCATCGTCGAGGGGACGTTCGCCGAGGCCGTCCTGCTCGAGACGCTGCTGCTGTCGATCCTCAACCACGACGGCGCCATCGCCTCGGCAGCGGCTCGGATGACGAGCGCCGCCAGCGGACGCCCGTGCATCGAGATGGGATCAAGACGCACCCACGAGCACGCCGCCGTGGCCGCCGCCCGCGCCGCGTACGTCGCGGGGTTCGCCTCGACGTCGAACCTGCAGGCCGGCATGACGTACGGCATCCCCACCGCCGGGACCAGCGCCCACTCGTTCACGCTCCTGCACGACACCGAGCGGGACGCGTTCACCGCACAGGTCGAGTCGCTGGGCGAGGGCACGACGCTCCTCGTCGACACCTATGACATCACCGAGGCCGTGCGCGTCGGTGTCGAGATCGCCGGTCCCGGTCTCGGCGCGGTCCGTCTGGACTCCGGCGACCTGCCCTCGCTCGCCCGCTCCGTACGCAAGCAGCTCGACGACCTCGGCGCGACGAAGACGAGGATCACCGTCACCAGCGACCTCGACGAGTACGCCATCGCGGCGCTGGCGGCCGCACCGGTCGACGGCTACGGCGTGGGTACGTCGCTGGTGACCGGGTCCGGCGCACCCACCTGTGGCTTCGTCTACAAGCTCGTCGCCCGCGCCGCCTCGGACGCCGCCGGCGCCGATCTGGTCGGAGTCGCGAAGATGAGCTTGGACAAGCTGTCCGTCGGCGGCCGCAAGTACGCCCTGCGGCGCCGCAGCCCCGCAGGCGTCGCCGAGGCCGAGGTGATCGGAATCGATGTCCGCCCCGATGACGACGGGGACGACCGCCCGCTGCTCGTGCCACTGGTCAGCAACGGCGAACGCGTCGACCACGAAGGGCTCGACGACGCGCGCGCGCGCCTGCGCCGGTCGCTTGCCGAGCTCCCCCAGCAGGCGTGCCAGCTGTCGCGCGGCGAGCCGGCCATCGAGACCGTGTACGAGAGCTGAGGAGAGCCATGAACAGGACACTCGTCGTCGTCGACGTCCAGAAGGACTTCTGCGAGGGTGGCTCACTCGCCGTCGCCGGCGGGACGGCAGTTGCGGTGCGGGTCGCCGAGGTGATCGCCTCCGGTGACTACGACACGGTGGTCGCGACGCGGGACCACCACATCGACCCGGGCTCGCACTTCAGCGCGTCGCCGGACTTCGTCGACTCCTGGCCGCCGCACTGCGTCGTCGGCACCCCCGGTGCGCTGTTCTGCCCACCGCTGACCCCCTCGATGTTCGACGCGGAGTTCCTCAAGGGCGAGTACGCCGCGGCGTACTCCGGCTGCGAAGGTGCGACCACCGCCGGCGAGAGACTCACCGACTGGCTCGCAGAACGCTCGATCGGGGCCATCGACGTGTGCGGGATCGCCACCGACTACTGCGTGCGCGCGACTGCCCTGGACGCGGCCAGGGCGGGTCTCGCCGTCACCGTGCTGATGGACTTGACCGCAGCGGTCTCGGCCGACAACCTCGTCGCGACGACGGCGGACTTCGACGCAGCCGCCGTCAGCTGGTCACGGTGATCGGCTCTTCCTGACGGCTGACCTCCTTTGCCTCCGCCGTACCAGGTTCTCCTGGTACGGCGCCGCTGCACCGGGGTTGCAACCTCGGTGAGGCGACCGCGAGCCCGGAGAAGTAGGCGCGGAGTAGACGAGGCGGCCGGCCCGACACCAACGGACCCCAGCGGTGCTCAGGGCAGGTCCGGCTTGCCGCCCGAGTAGAGCCACGCGTCGAAGAACGAGCCCAGGTCCTCCCCGCTGATCCTCTCCGCGAGCCGCCGGTAGTCCCCCATGCTGGCGACACCGCCCGGTCGTTTCACCCAGCGCCGGCTCAGCTTGAAGAACGCGTCGCCACCGATGCGGTTGCGCAGCGCGTGAAGAGTCATCGCACCCCGGACGTACACGACGCCGTCGAAGATGTTGTTGGGACCGGGGTCACCGATCCGCAGCTTCCAGAAGGTGTCGCCAGCGCTGTAGCGCTCGTACAGGTCCCGGAAACGCCTTTCCGCAGACTGTCCGCCCCTGTCCGCTGCGAAGATCCACTCCGCGTAGGTGGCGTACCCCTCATTGATCCAGATGCTCTTCCAGCGCTGCAGCGCGACCGCGTCCCCGAACCACTGATGGGCCATCTCGTGCACGATGACACTGGTATCGCGGTAGAAGAAGAACGCGGCGTCGTAGACCGGACGGGTCTGTGTCTCCAGGGCGAATCCCAGTCGCGCCGTGGTGGCGACACCTCCGATCTGGTCGTAGGGGTAGCTGCCGAACTTGTCGGTCAAGAAGCTAGTTACCGGGCCGGTCCGCCCGATGGCGCGGCGGGCGTTGGCGGCTACGTTGTTGCCCATCTGCTTGTCGTAGGCGTAGAGGAACGGCAGTCCGGTCCCGGTCGTCCCTCTGTCGATCTGGTAGTTGCCGATCGCCGTGAAGGCGAGGTACGTCGCCATCGGCTGGGGCATCCGCCAGTGCCAGGTCGTCCTGTCGTTCTCAGTCGTCTTGTCGACGAGGGCGCCACCGCTGATCGCCTGCTTGCCGTGGGGCACGGTGACCGCGATGTCGAACCTCGCCTTGTCCGAGGGGTGGTCGTTGCTCGGGAACCACCAGGCGGCCACCTGGGGCTGGCCGAGCGCGACCGCGCCGCCTTTGGTCGTGAACCACGCATTCTCGCCACGGTGCCTGAGACTGGCCGGCTCACCGGCGTAGCGCACTCGTACCGTGAAGCGTGCACCAGCGGCCAACGGCTGGGCCGGCGACACCTTCAGCTCGTGGTCGGACTGTTCGAAGTCCGCCTGCTGTCCGTCGACGGTGACCACCGACGCCGGGACGAGCAGGTCCAGGTTGAGCCGGGTCAGCGCCTTGCCGGCCGTTGCGGTGATCGTGGTGCCGCCGACGAGCCGTCCCGACGACGGCTGGTAGTCGATACCGATGTCGTAGTGCTCGACGCGGTAGCCGCCGTTGCCGTCCTCGGGGAAGTACGGGTCGCCGATCCCGGTCGCACCCACGGTGGGGTCGACCGATGTCACCGCTTGCCCGGCCACGCCGGCCGGCGTACCGGCGGCCACGAGAACGATCGATGTCAGCAGGCCTACAGTTGGTCTACGCACCAGCGCAGCGTATATCGGATGTCCCTATTGTTCGCCGCCTGGAGAGATGGACTCCCAGATCTCCTTGCACTCGGGGCAGACCGGGAACCGTTCTGGGTCCCGGCTCGGCACCCAGACCTTGCCGCACAACGCGATGACGGGGGTGCCCTCGATCATGGCCTCGGTCAGCTTGTCCTTGGGGACGTAGTGCGAGAAGCGCTCGTGGTCCCCGTCGTCGAGCCGCGGTTCGGTGCGTACGTCGGAGGTGGTCTGCGTGCCGGGGCTGAAGACGCCCGATGTCATGGAGGAAGCCACTGCCGAAGTCTAGGCCACGCCAGCCACCCGCACGAGCACTCAGTTCGTCATGGGGTCATCGGGGAAGGTCGACAGCATCCGCAGGTCACCGGCCTGACGCCGCAGCACGTCCCGCCACAGGTCCTGCGGCTGGCTCGCGACGACGTCGTCGTCGCTGGCGTCCACGACCGCCCAGGAGCCGTCCTCGATCTCGGCCTCGAGCTGTCCGGCGCCCCACCCGGCGTACCCGGCGAAGACTCGCATCCCGGCAACAGCAGCGGCGATCGTCGCCGCGGGTACGTCGAGGTCCACGAGCCCGACCCGTCCGAACATCGCCCGCCACCCCAACGGCGTGTCGTCCACGACCGGCTGGAGCAGCGCGACCGCGAGCGCGGAGTTGGTGCTCACCGGACCACCTTCGAACAATGCGGCCGGCGCCGTCACCACGTCGGCCCAACCGGGCAGGACGTCGTCGACGTCGGCGTCGAGGGGCCGGTTGAGGACGACACCGAGCGCTCCGTCGGCGTCGTGGTCCAGCACCAATACGACGGTGCGGTGGAACGGCCCGTCATTGATCTCGGGCAGGGCGACCAGCAGCTGCCCGCGACAGTATCCGGCGGCGAAGTAGTCCGCGTCCTCGGCGTGGTGAGGTTCGGCCATGACCCCATGGTGTCGCATGAGAAGGTGAAAGTCTCCTGGTTGCCCCTGCCTGCGGCAGCCTCGGTGAGGGAGGTCATCGTGTCCACAGCCGACGAGATCACCATCGATGGGCTCGCCGCCCGCGTGGGCATGACCGTACGCAACGTCCGCGCCTACGCCGGGCGGGGGCTCATACCAGCGCCTCGCCTGCAGGGAAGAACCGGCTACTACGGCGCCGAGCACGTCAGCAGGCTGCGGCTGATCCGCGAGCTGGTGGACCGGGGCTACACCCTCGCCGCAGTGGAGAAGGCGTTCGCGTCGCAGTCCGAGTCCACCGCCGTCCACGCGCTCGACCTGCTCGCAGTGCTCGACGCGCCGCTGGGGCAGGAGTCGGCGGAGGTGATGCTGCGGGACTCGTTGCCGATGCTGACCGGATCCGGGCCCGGTACGGGCACTGACGTCGTGGACGACCTGGTGCGGCTGGGCCTGGCCGAGGTGCTCGACGACGACCGCATCAACGTGCTCCACCCCTCGGTCGTGCGCGCAGGCACCTCGGCGATTGCACTGGGGTTGTCCCCATCGACGGTCACGTCGCTGATGCCGCTGCTCAGTGACCGGCTCGGTGACATCGCCGACGAGCTCGTCACGCGGGTGCGGGAAGAGATCTGGCAGCCGTTCAACGAGTCTGGCATGCCCGAGCAGGACTGGCCGCACGTCCTGCACGTCATCGAACAGCTGCTGCCGGTGGCCGGCCAAGCGGTGATCTCGGCGTTCCGCCGCGAGCTCAGCCGTGCCATCGAGTCAGCGCTCGGTGCGGAGATCGCCGCGATGGGACCTCAGTAGAGTCTCGATGTCGATCAGTTCCCGAGTATGCCTTCAGGTTACTGTTCCTGACACCAGCGAAGGTACGCGCCGGACTTGTTGGTGATGATCTTGTCCACCGCGCCGAGGGTAACGGCCTCTTCCCACAGGGCGATGTTATCGTGCTGCACACCGTCTCCGGCCTTCTGGTACAGCTCGGTCACACCGGCATCGGCAAGCGCTTGACGCTCTTGGTCAGCCCTCGGAGAAAGCACCCGAGCTGAGTCCCCGAACTGACTAAGCCATGCGGCGTCCTTGTCGAGCGGCCAGCTCTTTATCCCGGTGTGCCCACGCAACTTGCCTTCGAAGGTGTAATTGTCAGCGAAGTTGATCGGCTGGTAGTCCCAGGTAAGCATCGAAGGGTCGACACCCTCCTCGGCAACGATCTCGTTCGCCTTGGCCCAGTGGAGTGGAACCTTCACCTCGATCAGCATCCTGACCCCAGACTGCTTCGACCACTCGATGGCGTCTCTGAAGGTGGGGATCTGATACCCCGCCTTGGTGCGGGGCAGGTCGGCATAGTCGACGTTGCGGATGTACT
>JACCZT010000103.1 GCA_013695785.1 Nocardioidaceae bacterium
GGCGTCCCGAGGTCGGCCGCGCCGTCTGTGCACCGGTCGGTGAGGCAGGGGGAGTAGAACGGCGAGAGGTACGGCTCTGCGTAGAAGTTCGCTCCGGAGAAGGCGCGCCAGCTCGAGTAGAGGACGAACGCGGTGAACACCACGAACGTCGTCGCGGGCGCGATCCACCAGTTGTCCTGGCGGAGAGTCTTCGCATCGATCTGAGCCCGCCCAGGACCCCTGACCCCTGTTGACATCCAGCCGGCTCCTTCGTCCTCGTGATGCTCCCCGATGATCGAAGTGTGCCGCTAAATCGCCGGGAGGGAAAGTTGTGTGGGACTGCTCACAGATCGGTGAGCGCGCGGCCGTCCTGTCTGCGGGACGGAGCAGACTCGCCTAGCGTGGAGCCATGACCCACGTCGAGCGCACGATCACCGTCAGTCCCGGTGTCGAAGAGGTCTTTATCTACTTCGCGGACTTCACCAACACGGAGGAGTGGGACCCCGGCACCGTACGCACGACCCGGCTCTCTGGGGACGGTGGCGTCGGGACGACGTACAAGAACGTCTCGGAGTTCCTCGGCCGTGAGACGGAGCTGACCTACGAGACGATCACCTATGAGCCGTCCAAGGAGCTCAAGCTCCGCGGCACCAACAAGACGGCCACGACGGTCGACCACCTGACCTTCAAACCCAGCGGCGCGGGCACCGAGATCCACTACCGCGCGGACTTCGAGTTCCACGGGGTCGCGCAGTACGTCGCCCCCATCTTCGCGCCGCTGGCGATGCGCAGGCTCGCGGACAAGACCGCCGCGCAGATCAAGCGGACGCTCGGCTGAGCGCCGGCGCCAGATAGTCTGGGCTGGTGCCAAGCCCAACCGATGTCGTCAACGCTGTCGATGCGCTGACCCCGGACCTGCTCGAGCTGCGGCGCGACCTGCATGCGCACCCCGAGCTCGCCTGGCAGGAGGAACGCACCACCGACGTCATCGCGGCGTGGCTCGACAAGGCCGCCGTCTCGTACGAACGTCTGGACAGCACCGGGCTGGTCGCCGAGGTCGGTGACGGCCCCGGCCCGTTGGTGGCGCTGCGTGCCGACCTCGACGCGCTGCCGCTGCAGGACCGCACGACCGACCCATGGCGCTCACGGACGGCCGGGGTCGCCCACGCGTGCGGACACGACGTGCACGCGGCATGCCTGGTCGGCGCCGCGCGCGCGTTGGCCGCGGTCGATGCCGTCGACCCGCTCCCGGTACGCGTGCGCCTGCTGTTCCAGCCGGCGGAGGAGATCATGCCCGGCGGCGCTCTGAAGCTCATCGAGTCAGGCGCCCTGCGCGGTGTCTCACGCATCTTCGCGCTGCACTGCGACCCGTCCCTCGACGTCGGTCGGTTCGGCCTTCGCGAGGGACCGATCACCGGTGCCGCCGACCGGCTCCACATCCTGCTGAGCGGGCACGGTGGTCACACCTCCCGCCCGCACCTGACCCAGGACCTCACCTACGCCCTCGCGACCGTCGTCACCCAGCTGCCGGCGGCCTTGTCCCGCCGCTTCGACCCGCGGGCCGGCGCGAGCATGGTGTGGGGCAGCCTGCACGCCGGCAACGCCTCCAACGTCATCCCCGCCGCCGGCGAGCTCAGCGGCACGCTGCGGATGCTGGACGCGGCCGCCTGGCACGAGGCCGAGCACCTGGTACGCAGCCTGATCCGCGACATCGTCGCGCCGTACGGTGTCAGCGCCGACGTCACGTACACCCGTGGTGTCCCGCCCGTCGTCAACGACGCCGCCTCGACGCAGAGCTTCCGCGAGGCGGTCACCGCGGCGATCGGCCCGAGCGCGCTCGCCCCGACCAAGCAGAGCCTGGGCGGGGAGGACTTCGCGTGGTACGTCGAGGCCGTCCGCGGGGCCATGGGTCGGCTCGGCACCCGCTCGCCGGACGGACCGACGTTCGACCTGCACCAGGGCAACCTGCGTATCGACGAGCGCGCCGTCGCCATCGGCGCCAAGGTGCTGGCGACCGCGGCGCTGCTGTCACCCGGCGCCTGAGGAGACCCCTGATCCGGGCTACAACGCTGGCAGCAGGTCACAAACCCGTATCAGGTAAGAGCCATCTGGGGTGGGGGTTCTGTCCCGGTGCATGTTGGGTCTAGGCTCCGTCGGGTACCCGGGATGGACCCGGCCCAACTCAGGGAGGAACCTTGCGTCGTATGACGAAGGCCGCGGCCGTCATGAGCGTTGCAGCACTTGTGCTCGCCAGCGCCGGCTGCGCCAAGAAGAGCACGGACAGCGCCGAGTCGTCCAGCGGCGGCGACGAGTGTGTCGCCGAGGACTCGAGCAAGAAGGTCGGCATGGCATACGACGTCGGGGGCCGCGGTGACCAGTCGTTCAACGACGCTGCCGCCAAGGGGATGGACAAGGCCGCTTGCGAGCTGGGGTTCACCACGAGCGAGTCCGAGGCTCAGGACGGTGAATCCGAGGCCGCGCGCGAGGGTCGCCTCACCGAGTTCGCCGATGCCGGCTTCAACCCCGTCATAGCCGTTGGCTTCGCCTACTCCGCCTCGGTCGCGAAGGTGGCCGAGCAGTACCCAGAGGTCAACTTCGCCATCATCGACGACGAGTTCGCGGTCGCCGACAACATCGCCAACCTCGTCTTCGCCGAGGAGCAAGGCTCGTTCCTGGTGGGAGCAGCCGCGGCACTGAAGACCGAGTCCGACCACATCGGCTTCGTCGGGGGGGTCGAGACGCCGTTGATCAACAAGTTCGAAGCGGGCTATGCGGCCGGCGCCGAAGCGGTCAACCCTGACATCGAGATCGATGTCACGTACCTCACCCAGCCGCCGGACTTCAGCGGGTTCAATGACCCGGCAAAGGGCAAAACCGCTGCCGAAGGCATGTACGACGGCGGTGCCGACGTGGTCTACCAGGCTGCAGGAGGCTCTGGGGGCGGTGTCTTCGAGGCCGCAACGGCCGCCGATGCCAGGGCGATCGGTGTCGACTCCGACCAGTACCTCACCGCTGACGAGTCGGTCAGGGACGTCATCATCACCTCGATGCTCAAGCGCGTCGACGTGGCGGTCGACACCTACCTGAGCGATGTCGACGGCGGTGACGTGCCGACCGGTCTCACGCGTTACGACCTCGAGGCAGACGGCGTCGGCTACTCCACCAGCGGTGGGCAGGTCGACGACGTCAAGACCGACCTGGAGGACTTCAAGGCGAAGATCATCGACGGATCGATCAAGGTCCCGACCAAACCGTGACCTTCGGTCGGTGACGGGGCTCGGGCGCGCGCGGTAGCGTGTGGGCCCGAGCCCCTGCTTCGTCGTCCACGACCCTCTTGAGCCTGCGGAGAAGCACACCGACGTGACCACCACCACCCGCGCCGACGACATCGTCGTCCGCCTGCGCGACATCGGCAAGAACTTCCCGGGCGTGATCGCCAACCACGACGTCAACATCGACGTCGCCAAGGGCACGGTTCACGCGATCGTCGGGGAGAACGGAGCTGGCAAGTCGACCCTCATGAAGACGCTCTACGGAGTGCAAAAACCCGATTCGGGCACCATCGAGATCCACGGCCGGACGGTCACTCTCAGCTCGCCGGCCGATGCGATCAACGCCGGCGTCGGCATGGTCTTCCAGCACTTCATGCTGGCCGACAACCTCACCGTGCTGGAGAACGTCGTCCTCGGCGCGGAGAAGCTGCACGGTATCGGCGCGGGGGCACGCAAGGAGATCACCCGCTTGTCCGACGCTTATGGGCTCGCCATCGATCCCGACGTCCTGGTCGAGGAGCTCGGCGTGGGCTCGCGCCAGCGGATCGAGATCCTCAAGGTGCTCTACCGCGGAGCCTCGATCATCATCTTGGATGAGCCGACGGCCGTGCTGGTTCCCCAGGAGGTCGACGAGCTTTTCGCCAACCTGCGCGATCTCAAGGCCGAAGGGCTCGCGGTCATCTTCATCTCCCACAAGCTCGACGAGGTGCTGTCGGTCGCCGACACCGTCACCGTGATCCGGCGCGGGACAACCGTCGACACGGTCGAAGCCGACTCGGTCGACTCCCGCCGTCTCGCCGAGATGATGGTGGGCGCGGAGCTTCCCAGTCCCAGTACCGAGAGCTCGACCGTCACCGACGACGTCGCCCTGGAGATACGTGACCTGCGGCTCGAGGCGGCCGGCCGCGAGCTGTGCGCGGACATCAACCTGACGATCCATCGCGGGGAGATCCTGGGCATCGCCGGCGTCGAGGGCAACGGGCAAGCCGAGCTCGTCGAGTCGATCATGGGCATGCGGTCCGGCGTGACCGGCTCGGTCGTCCTCGGGGGACGCGACATGGCGGGCAGCTCGACGCGCGAACGGCGCGACAGCGGGATCGGCTACATCCCCGAGGACCGGCACCGCCACGGCTTGCTGCTGGACTCACCACTGTGGGAGAACCGCATCCTCGGGCACCAGACCACCGGGGATGCAGGCCGGCGAATCTTCATCGACCGCGCAAGGGCGCGTGAGGAGACCCAGGCGATCGTCGAGAAGTACGACGTGCGCACCCCTGGAATCGACACGCTCGCCAGAGCGCTGTCTGGCGGCAACCAGCAGAAGCTGATCATCGGACGGGAGATGAGTGGCGACCCGGTGTTGCTGATCGCAGCGCACCCGACGCGAGGCGTGGACGTCGGTGCCCAGGCAGCTATCTGGGGCCACATCAAGCAGGCGAGACGTGACGGGCTCGCCGTGCTGTTGATCTCGGCCGACCTGGACGAGCTCATCGGGTTGTCCGACACGATCGAGGTGATCCTCCGCGGCCGCCTTGTCGGTACCTTCGATCCCGCCACGGTGACACCCGAGCAGCTCGGGACGGCGATGACGGGGGCCGGTGACGCAGCATGAGTGACGCGCGGCTCAAGCGGGTCGCTCTCGCGATCGGCGCACCGGCGCTTGCCCTGATCATCGCCTTCGCGATCACCAGCCTTGTGCTCATCCTCGCCGGCGACTCGGTGATCGGTGTCTGGCAACAGATCCTGAGCGTGCCCGACGTCCGAGGCGTCACGAACATCCTCAACGCCGCCACCGTCTACTACCTGTCCGCCGTTTCCGTCGCCATCGGTTTCCGGATGAATCTTTTCAACATCGGCGTCGACGGCCAGTACCGCATCGCCTCCTTCGTGGCGGCGATCGTCGCCGGTGAGGCCTGGCTCCCGGGCTACCTCAACACGCTGCTCGCGCTGGTCGCCGCGGTGCTTGTCGGTGCCCTGTGGGCCGGGATCGCGGGCCTGCTCCGGGTTACCCGCGGGGTGAGCGAGGTCATCTCGACCATCATGCTCAACGCGATAGCCACGGCCATCGTCGCGTACCTGCTGCGCAAGGCCGCCGTCGATGCCGAGGGCAGCAACATCACGGCCACGAAAGACATACCCGAAGGCAGCTGGATCCCTGGCTTCAGCCTGGGTTCGGACGCGCCGAACGACGTCTACGGGTTCATCGTCGTCGCGGTGGTTGTCGGTTTCGTCTACTGGCTGGTGATCAACCGGACCCGCTTCGGGTTCGACCTGCGCGCGTCAGGCGCGTCGGAGTCAGCCGCCATCGCGAGCGGCATCGACGTCAAGCGCATGGTGCTCGTGTCGATGCTGCTGTCGGGCGCCGTCGCGGGTCTCGTCGGCATGCCGATCCTCTTCGGTGACGCCCACAACTACGGCTCGACCTTCCAGTCCGGTCTAGGCTTCGCCGGTATCGCCATCGCCTTGCTTGGACGCAACCATCCGGTCGGCATCGCACTGGGAGCACTGCTGTTCGCCTTCTTGGACGAGCAAGCGAACCCGCTACAGATCCTGCTCGACGTATCGCCAGACATCGTCAAGATCACCCAGGGTGTCATCGTGCTGACGGTCGTCATCGCCTACGAGGTGGTCCGGCGGTACGGTGTGCGACTCGAACAGAGCCTCGTCGCCAGCGCATTGGCCGACGACGACACGGACGACAAGGGCGCGGAGGTGAAGGTGTGAGCGTCATGACCAGTTCGGCCGGCGGTGGCACTGAGGCGCCCGCCAAGAAGCGCCGTATCACCTTGCCGGTTGTCCTCCTCGCGATTGCAGGCGTCTTCGTCCTTCTCTCGGCACTGCGAATCATCACCGGTGTCGATGAGCTCAGCTCCTCCGGCACCTTGCGCGCCACCTTGGTCGCCGCGGTGCCGATCGGGCTCGCCGGACTCGGCGGCCTGTGGTCCGAACGTGCCGGCGTCGTCAACATCGGGCTCGAGGGCATGATGATCCTCGGAACCTTCGGTGCCGGCTACTTCGGCTATTTCTACGGCCCGTGGCAGGGCGTGCTCGGCGCCATCCTGCTCGGCGCCATCGGCGGTCTGCTCCACGCCGTGGCGACGGTGCTCTTCGGGGTGGACCACATCGTGTCCGGTGTCGCAGTGAACATCATCGGGCTCGGAGCCGTGCAGTTCCTAGCCGCACTGACCTTCTCCGGCGTCCCTGGCGGCGGAGCAACGCAGTCGCCGGGCATTGACGACCTTCCCGCCATCACCATCGCCGCGATCTCCGACCCGCTGGGCGATCTCGAGGGCAAGAACTGGTTCGTTGTCTCCGACGTCGCCGCGCTCCTGCGAGCCCTCGTCACGGACCTGTCGGTGCTGACCCTTATCGCGCTGTCGCTGTTCGTCTTCACCTACTGGGTCCTCTGGCGGACGTCTTTCGGTCTGCGACTCCGTTCGTGCGGGGAGAGCCCGGCGGCCGCGGAGTCGCTCGGCATCAACGTGATCCGCTACAAGCTCGTCGCCGTCATCGCCTCCGGTGCGTTCGCGGGTCTGGCCGGCGGCTTCCTCGCCATGGTCGCCTCAAGCAGCTTTCGAGACGGCCAGACCGGAGGGCGCGGGTACATCGGGTTGGCAGCGATGATCTTCGGCAACTGGCGTCCTGGTGGCCTGCTCGCCGGCGCAGGCTTGTTCGGCTACACCGACACATTGCGCCTGCGGGGCGGCGGGGAAACCATCCACGGTCTGCTGCTGCTCGTGGCCGTCCTGCTCGTCTTGGTGGCCATCTGGCAGCTGCGCCGCGGGCACCGCATCGCGGCAACCGTCTCGGGGGTGCTCGGTGTCTTGATCGGCGTGTGGTTCTTCCTCAGCGAGTCCGTGCCGGACGACCTCACCGGCATGACGCCGTACGTCACGACGCTCCTTGTCCTTGCACTGGCTTCCCAACGATTGCGAATGCCCGCGGCGGACGGGAAGCCGTATCGCAAGGGCAGTGCCGGATGAGCCAGGAGCCGCTCGCAATCGACTGGGACGTCCTGCACACGCATGCCGTCGGGGCGATGCAGCACGCCTACGCCCCGTACTCCAGCTTCCCCGTCGGCGTCGCGGGGCTTGTGGACGACGGGCGCATCGTCGTGGGCTGCAACGTGGAGAACGCCGCATACGGTGTCGCGCTGTGCGCCGAGTGCGGCATGGTGTCAGCGCTGCACGCCACCGGCGGGGGACGGCTCGTCGCGGTCTCGTGCGTGGACCGGCACGGTGACGCCCTGATGCCTTGCGGTCGCTGCCGCCAGCTGCTGTGGGAGCACGGCGGCCCCACCCTGCAGGTGGTCACCACCACTGGCGTCAAGGCGATGAGCGAGGTGCTGCCCGACGCCTTCGACGCCCACGACCTGGAGGAGCGTTGACGGCGGCTCCCGACGTCGACTTCTCCGACCCCGACTTCCTCGCCGACCCGTATCCCACACTTGCCGAGCTGCGCGACCGCGGGCCGATGCTGTGGCACGAGCCCGGTCAGGTGTGGCTCGCCACGACGCACGAGGCGGTGAGCCAGACCTTGCGCAACCGGTCTCTCGGGCGATTGTGGTCGGACTGGGAACCGGCCGAGGCGATGGAGCCCTTCAACAGCCTGCATCGCAACCAGATGATGGAGAACGAGCCGCCTGCACACACCCGGATGCGTCGTCTGGTGGCCGGCGCGTTCGCGCGCGGCCACGTCGAACGGATGCGGCCGAGGGTCGAGGCGATCGCGCGGCGGCTCCTCGACGCACTCACCGGCGACGGCACCACCGACATCCTGGGCGGGTACGCCGAGCCGCTCCCGGTGCTGGTGATCGCCGACCTGCTGGGCGTCCCTGGCGTGGACCACGCCCGGCTCCGCGCCTGGTCGCAGGCGATAGTGCGCATGTACGAGCACGATGTGGGGCCGGAGACCAGACACGCCGCGACCGAGGCGAGCACCGCGTTCAGCGCGTACGTTCGCGAGGTCATCGCCGAACGCAGGTGCGACCTGCGGGCCGGGCGCCGCGGGGCAGACCTGATCAGCGACCTGATCGACGCCAGTGAGGACGGCGGCAGACGCAGGCTCACCGACGACGAGCTGGTCGCCTCGGTGGTGCTGCTGCTCAACGCCGGGCACGAGGCGTCGGTCAACACCTTCGGCAACGGCATTCACGCCCTGCTGGCCCATCCGCAAGAGCTGGAGCGCGTCGCCTCCGGTGACGTCGACGTCGCGACCGCGATCGAAGAGCTGATCAGGTTCGACCCGCCGCTGCAGCTCTTCGAGCGCACTGCGACGAAGGACACCCAGATCGCAGGGCAGCGGGTGCAGGCAGGTCAGCGGGTCGCGGCCCTGATGGGCTCGGCCAACCGCGACGCCGCGGTGTTCGACCGGGCAGACCAGCTCGACCTGCTCCGCGACCCGAACCCGCACGTAGGCTTCGGCATGGGCGTGCACTTCTGCCTCGGTGCGCCGCTGGCCCGGATGGAGCTGCAGATCTCGCTGCTCGAGCTGCTTGCGCGCCACCCCCGCCTGAGGCTGGTCGGCCCAGCGCCGCGCCGCCCGACGTTCGTGCTCCGCGGGTACGAGCGGATCGACGTAGACCTGCACACACCTGTCGGAGAGGAAAATCGATGACCGAGGCCCACGACGCCGTCGAGGTGATCGCGACCAAGCGCGACGCCAAGACGCTCAGCGACGACCAGATCGACTGGGTGGTCGACGCGTACACCCGTGGCGTCGTCGCCGACGAGCAGATGTCCGCGCTGGCGATGGCGATCCTGCTGAACGGCATGGACGCCGGCGAGATCGCGAGGTGGACCGCCGCGATGATCGCCTCCGGGGAGCAGATGGACTTCTCCGGCCTGTCCTGGCCCACCGCGGACAAGCATTCCACCGGCGGCGTCGGTGACAAGATCACGCTCCCGCTCGCGCCCCTGGTCGCCGCGTGCGGCGTGGCCGTCCCGCAGCTGTCCGGGCGAGGCCTCGGTCACACCGGCGGGACGCTGGACAAGCTGGAGTCGATACCGGGGTGGCGTGCTGCGCTGTCCAACGCAGAGATGATGGGCCAGCTCGAGCAGGTCGGCGCGGTCATCTGTGCGGCCGGCTCGGGTCTGGCGCCGGCGGACAAGAAGCTCTACGCGCTGCGCGACGTCACCGGCACCGTGGAGTCGATCCCGCTGATCGCCAGCTCGATCATGAGCAAGAAGATCGCCGAGGGCACCGGTGCCCTGGTCCTGGACGTCAAGTCCGGGTCGGGTGCGTTCATGAAGGAGCTCGCCCACGCCCGAGAGCTCGCCGAGACGATGGTCGCACTCGGTGCGGAGGCGGGGGTCAGGACCGTTGCCCTGGTCACCGACATGTCGACGCCGCTCGGCCGCACCGCCGGGAACGCGCTCGAGGTCGCTGAGTCGGTCGATGTCCTGGCCGGTGGCGGGCCGTCAGACGTCGTCGAGCTCACCCTCGCGCTGGCCCGCGAGATGCTCACCGCCGCGCACAAGGACGACGTCGACCCGGCGGCTGCGCTCGCCGACGGTCGGGCGATGGACGTGTGGCGCCAGATGATCCACGCCCAGGGCGGTGACCCCGAGGCGAGCCTGCCCACGGCCCGCGAGACGCACGTCGTCGCGGCGCCGTCGGACGGTGTGCTGTCGCGCCTGGATGCCCTGGCCGTCGGGGTCGCGGCGTGGCGCCTCGGGGCGGGGCGAGCCCGCGCAGGCGAGGACGTACAGGCCGCTGCCGGCGTGCAGATGCACGCCAAGCCCGGCGACCAGGTACGCGCGGGCGAGCCGCTGCTCACGCTGCACACCGACACCCCCGAACGGTTCGAACGCGCTCTGGCCGCCCTCGACGGCGGTTACGACGTCGCCGACACCGCCCCAGACGCCACCCCCCTCATCCTGGACCGCATCGCTGGCGCCTGATTTCACCCCGCTCATACGTGGATGATGGCACGCCCGTACGCGGATGATGGCGCGCTCATACGTGGATGATGGTGTGCCCAGGGCTGCACTTCTCCGGGCGGAGCGACACTTCTTTGAGGTTGCAACCCCGGTGACGTGACGCCGTACCAGGAGAACCTGGTAGAGCAGTTGCAGCTGGGGTTGGGGCCGCCGGGGGTGGTACGTGCCGGCGCGCTCGCGCCGCGGGAGGTCAGGGGGCGAGCAGCAGGACGACCGTCTCGGCGACGCAGGCAGGCTTCTTGCCGCCGTCGATCTCGATGGCGTACCGCAGGATGACCTGCTGGCCGCTCGGGATCTCGGTGACCTCGGCGAGCTGAACCCGCGCGCGTACCCGCGAGTCGACCGGGACGGGAGCGGGGAACCGTACCTTGTTCAGCCCGTAGTTGATCTTGGCCCCCTCGCCGGCGAACGCGAACACCTGCGCGCCGAGCAACGGCACCATCGACAGCGTGAGGTAGCCGTGCGCGATGGTCGTGCCGAACGGTCCACCAGCGGCCTTCTCCGGATCGACGTGGATCCACTGGTGGTCACCGGTCGCGTCGGCGAACGCATCGATTCGTTCCTGGCTGATCTCGACCCACTCGCTGACCCCGAGGTCCTCGCCGGCTGCCGCAGCCACTTCGTCTGCATCGTTGAGTACACGCATGCGGCCAATGTAGTGCGCGTCGTCATCGGCACCATGTACGGACAAATGCCCCTGCCTGGCCACCAGGTCACGGTCGATAGGGTGGCGTCATGGTGAGCGCGGAGCAGGCCGAGACGGTGGTACGAGCGCCCAAGGCCGTCCTGCACGACCACCTCGACGGCGGCCTGCGACCGCAGACGATCATCGACCTCGCCGGGCCAATCGGCCACGAGCTGCCGGCGGCTGACGCGGCGTCGCTGGGGGAGTGGTTCCACAGGTCGGCGGACTCCGGTTCGCTCGAGCGCTACCTCTCGACGTTCAGCCACACCGTGGCCGTCATGCAGAGCGCCGACAACCTCGTGCGGGTCGCCTGCGAGTGCGTCGAGGACCTCGCAGCCGACGGCGTCGTCTATGCAGAGGTCCGCTGGGCTCCCGAGCAGCATCTCGACGGGGGGCTCGACCTGTCCGGGGCTGTGGACGCGGTGGAACAAGGCCTCGCGGAGGGTACTGCTCGCGCTGCCGCCGCCGGTCACCGGATCGTGGCGCGGCAGCTGCTGACCGCGATGCGGCACCAGGCACGTTCGATGGAGATCGCCGAGCTCGCCGTCGCGTACCGCGACCGCGGTGTCGCCGGTTTCGACATCGCCGGCGCCGAGGCCGGGTTCCCGCCGTCGCGCCATCTCGATGCCTTCGAGTACCTCCAGCGCGAGAACGTCCACTTCACCATCCACGCCGGCGAGGCGTTCGGCCTGCCATCGATCGCCGAAGCGATCCAGTGGTGCGGCGCCGACCGGCTCGGCCACGGCGTACGGATCATCGACGACATCGACAGGTTCGACCCCGTTGCGCCGCGCCTCGGCCGACTCGCTGCGTACGTCCGCGACAGCCGCATCCCGCTGGAGCTGTGCCCGTCGTCCAACGTGCAGACCGGAGCTGCGGCGTCCGTCGCCGAGCATCCCATCGGCACCTTGACCGACCTGCGGTTCCGCGTCACCGTCAACACCGACAACCGCCTGATGAGCGCGACCAGCATGAGCCGGGAGATGGGTCTGCTCGTGGACGCGTTCGGCTACACCCTCGAGCACCTGCGGTGGTTCACCATCAACGCGATGAAGAGCGCTTTCGCGCCGTTCGACGAACGTCTGGCGTTGATCGAGGACGTGATCAAGCCCGGGTACGACGCCCTGCGCCGCGACTCTGGAGGTTAGCGACGCTCAGCGGCGGGACGGTTCGAACAAGACCCCGAGGCGACGCTCTGCCGCGCCCGGGCTCATCGGCTCGCAGCCGCGCGCGACGGCGTACGCCACCACCTGCGGCTCGGTCAGAAGCAGCCGCCAACCACGGCGTAGCAGCACCAGCGGCGGCTTGCGGTGCTCACGTAGGTCCCGCACGAGACGCAGCACGAAGGTCACCATCCGCGGGTGCCGGACGCAGATCGCATCGGCGAGCAGGTCACGTCGCATGCACTCGGCCACGATCTCTGGAGCGAACAGCCCCTCGGCGACGATGAACGCGCTGCCGTTGAGGACAAGCTCGCGGTGGCCGACACGGGCGTTGGCGGCGATGTCGTACGCGGGAGCATCGACGTGCCCGTCGTGGCACAGTGCGTCGATCGCTTCGCATGCCGACGCGGCGTCCCACGACGCGGGGTCGTCCCAGTCGACGATACCGATGTCGGACTGCGGCAGGGCGGGGTCGTCACCGCCGCGGTAGAAGTCATCGAGGCGCAGCAACGGCAGCGCCAGCCGTTCGGCGAGGCGCGACTTGCCCGACCCAGACGGCCCGGCGAGGACGATGACGCGGGCACGCATCTGCGCAGCATAGTGCGCCATCATCCACGTACGGCCGCGCTGATCGCTACAGGCCGATGGGGTGCCAGACGGTCTTGGTCTCGGTGAAGGTGCTCATGCGTCGCAGGCCGGGCGCAGCGGTGAAGTCCTCCGGCTCCGGACGAAGTACGCGCTTGACGTTGTCGGCGGCCGCGATCTCGAGGTCGGTGGCCAAGGCGTGATCGCTGACGCCGGTGAGGTCGATGGCGTTGACGTCGAGGTGGGAGGCGAGCCACGGGCCGATCTCGGCGACGTCACCGGTGAGGATGTTGACCACACCACCGGGCAGGTCAGAGGTCGCGAGCACCTCCGAGAGCGTCACCGCAGGCAACGGACGGCTCGCGGAGGTGACCAGGACGACGGTGTTGCCGGTGACGATGACCGGCGCCAGGACACTCGTCAGTCCGAGCAGGGACGAGTCCTGGGGTGCGGCAATGGCGACGATACCGGTCGGCTCGGGCGAGCTCAGGTTGAAGTACGGGGCCGAGACGGCATTGGCGTTGCCGGCGACCTGGGCGAACTTGTCCGCCCAACCGGCGTACCAGACCCACCGGTCGACGGCTGCGTCGACGACCTTGCCCGCCGCGCTGCGGCTCAGGCCCTCGGCGGACGCGACCTCGTCGGTGAGCTGGTCGCGGCGGCCTTCGGCGACCTCGGCGATGCGGTACATGATCTGCCCACGGTTGTACGGGGTCCGCGTCGCCCACCCCGCGAACGCTTTACGGGCGGCGACGACGGCGTCCCGGGCGTCCTTGCGCGAGGCTCTCGCGGCGTTGGCCAGGAAAACGCCGGAGGAGTCGGTCACCTCGAAGGTGCGGCCGGACTCCGATCGGGGGAACGCGCCACCGACGTAGAGCTTGTAGGTCTTGCGCACATCCACCCGGCTCATCGGTCGCCCTCCTGTGCTTGCAGGTACGCGGCCAGGCCCTGCTTGCCACCCTCGCGGCCGTGCCCGGACTCCTTGTACCCGCCGAACGGCGAGGCGGGGTCGAACTTGTTGAAAGTGTTGGCCCACACCACCCCGGCACGCAGCTGGCCCGCGATCGCGAGTATGCGCGAGCCCTTCTCGGTCCACACACCCGCCGACAACCCGTACGGCGTGTTGTTGGCCTTGGCGACCGCCTCGTCGGGGGTGCGGAAGGTCAACACCGACAAGACAGGTCCGAAGATCTCCTCCCGGGCGATGCGGTGCGCCTGGGTGACGCCGGTGAAGATCGTCGGCTTGAACCAGAACCCGTTGTCGGGCAGCACGCACTCGGGCGACCACCGCTCGGCTCCCTCGGCGTCACCGGCGGCGGTGAGGTCGGTGATGCGGTTCAGCTGTTCGCGTGAGTTGATGGCGCCGACGTCGGTGTTCTTGTCCAGCGGGTCACCGACGCGCAGCGTGGACATCCGAGCCTTGAGCCGGACCAGCAGCTCCTCGGCGACGTTCTCCTGCACCAGCAGCCGCGATCCCGCGCAGCACACGTGCCCCTGGTTGAAGAAGATCCCGTTGACGATACCTTCGACGGCCTGGTCGATCGGCGCGTCGTCGAAGACGATGTTCGCCGCCTTGCCGCCGAGCTCCAAGGTGACCTGCTTGTTCGTGCCGGCCACGCTGCGCGCGATGGCCTTGCCCACGGCGGTGGAACCGGTGAACGCGACCTTGTCGATGCCGGGGTGCTCGACCAACGCCTGTCCGGTCGCGCCGGCGCCGGTGACGATGTTGACGACACCGGCGGGCAGGTCGGCCTGCTGGCACACCTCGGCGAACAACAGCGCCGTCAGCGGCGTAGTCTCCGCAGGCTTGAGCACGACCGTGTTGCCCGCGGCGAGCGCAGGGGCGACCTTCCAGGCCAGCATCATCAGCGGGAAGTTCCAGGGGATCACCTGTCCAGCCACACCCAGCGGCCGGGGGCGCACACCGAGTCCGACGTGGTCGAGCTTGTCGGCCCACCCGGCGTAGTAGAAGAACCACTGGGCGACCAACGGCACGTCGACGTCACGGGACTCGCGGATCGGCTTGCCGTTGTCCAACGACTCCAGCACGGCGAACTCGCGGGCACGTTCGGCGATGATCCGTGCGATCCGGAACAGGTACTTCGCCCGCTCCGCACCTGCCATCGTCGACCACACCTTGTCGTGGGCCCGGCGGGCCGCCGCGACCGCGCGGTCGACATCGGCCGCATCGGCCTCGCTGACCTCGGACAGCACCTCCTCGGTCGCGGGGTTGATCGTCTTGAAGGACGTGCCCGACGTGCCGTCGACGAAGTCGCCGTCGATGAACAACCCGTAGGAGGAGGCTATGTCCACGATGCTGCGCGACTCCGGTGCCGGCGCGTACTCGAAAACACTCATGGCTGCTCAGCCCTTCAGTCGATGGTGACGTAGTCAGGACCTGAGTACGCGCCGGTCGTCAGCTTCTGGCGCTGCAGCAACAGGTCGTTCAGCAGGCTGGAGGCACCGAACCGGAACCAGTCCGGGTCCAGCCAGTCCGGGCCGGCGACCTCGTTGACGAGCACCAGGTGCTTGATCGCGTCCTTGGAGGTACGGATCCCGCCGGCGGGCTTCACGCCCACCTGTCGTCCGTGCACGTCGCGGAAGTCGCGTACGGCCTGCATCATCACCAGCATCACCGGCAGTGTCGCCGCCGGCGATATCTTGCCGGTCGAGGTCTTGATGAAGTCCGCACCGGCCGTCATCGCCAGCCAGGACGCGCGCCGTACGTTGTCGTAGGTGGCGAGCTCGCCGGTCTCCAGGATCACCTTCAGATGGGCGGCGTCGCCGCCCGCGCGGGCGCACGCCTCCCGCACTGCGACGATCTCCTCGAACACCTTGGGGTAGTCACCGGTCAGGAACGCACCACGGTCGATGACCATGTCGACCTCGTCGGCACCGGCCGCCACTGCCTCGGCCACGTCGGCCAGCTTGACCGCCATGGATGCGCGGCCAGCGGGGAACGCGGTGGCCACCGACGCGACCTTGACGCTCGAGCCCGCCACGGAGCTCTTGGCGATCCGCACCAGGTCGGGGTACACGCACACCGCCGCCGCCGACGGGCACGAGGAGTCGGTCGGGTCCGGCCGCACCGCCTTGGCCGCCAACGTCCGGACCTTGCCGGGGGTGTCCGAGCCCTCCAGCGTCGTCAGGTCCACCATCGAGATCGCCAGGTCGATCGCGTAGGCTTTGGCCGAGGTCTTGATCGACCTGGTGCCGAGCGTTGCCGCCCGGGCCTCCAGACCCACCTGGTCGACACCGGGCAGGCCTTCGAGGGTCTGACGCAGGTCCGTCATCGCATCGCTTCCATCACGTGAGCAGTGTAGGAGGAACGGCCCATGTCCGACCAACCCGCGGGTGCCGTGCTCGAACGTTTCAAGCCGACCATCGGGCGCTGGCTCGGCATCGTCGGCCTGGGGCTGCTCGCGATCCTGGCGGGGGCGATCGGCACCACCGGCTTGGACACCGCGACGATCGTTGCTCTCGTCGTCATCGCACTGGTCGCGGTCCTGGTCCTGTCCGCCCTCGTGCGTCCACGTATCAACGCCTACGAGGACCACCTGCTGCTGCGAAACGCGTGGAGCGACGTGCGTATCGCGTGGCACAGCATCAGCGACGTCGACGTGCGCCAGACGTTGCGCGTCTACGTGGGCACGGACCTGCACCACGGTGTCGCGATCGGCAAGAGCACCCGCAAGCTGCTCAAGAGCAACTTGCGGGGGGGCAGCCTGACGTCCACGATGTTCGGCTCCAGCCGCGGCGACGAGCTCGCCTCCCGACCGACGCTGATGGGGGCAGATGTGCGGGGGATGCAGTACGCCGACTACGTCGTGATCAAGATCGGCAGCTACTCATCGGCACAGGCGCACGCCAGCCAGGACCGCGAGCCGGTGACCCGGACGTGGGCATGGCCCTACATCGTGCCGGCGGCCGTGCTCCTGCTGCTCGCGGTGATCCTCCCCTTGGCGGCCTAACCGGCAGGGGGGTTATCGACATGGTCGCGGTCAGGCGCCGATGATGCCAGCTAGGTCGGAGCGGATCGCGTCGAGCCGTTCGGAGGCGGCGGTTCGTGCGGCCGGCACCCCGTCGGTCGCGGCGACGACGACCTCGAGGTAGCACTTCAGCTTGGGCTCGGTGCCGGACGGACGCACCACTACCTGTGCCCCACCGTCGAGCACCAGCCGCAGCCCCTCGGTCGCGGGGAGACCGGACCCGCCCTCGGCGAGGTCGTCTACCCGGTGGACGGTGCGGCCCCCGAGGACACCTGGAGGGTCCGCACGCAGCCTGCGTACCGCCTCGGTGATCAGGGCGAGGTCCTGCACCCGCACCGAGAGCTGGCCGGTGGCATGCACGCCGTGCACCGAGGCGATCTCGTCGAGGCGGTCGAGCAGGGTCCGGTGCTGCGCCTTGAGATCGGCGACGAGCTCGAGGATTCGTACCAGGGCGGAGATGCCGTCCTTGTCTCGGGCGATGTGCGGCGCGACGGCGTAGCCGAGCGCCTCCTCGTAGCCGAACGCCAGCCCGGGAACCCTGCCGATCCACTTGAACCCGGTGAGGGTCTCGGCGTAGGGCTGCCCGTGGGCGGTGGCGAGCCTGCCCAGAAGCGAGGAGGACACGATGGTGGTGGCGTAGGTTCCGGTGGTGCCGCGACGCAGGCTGGCGTCGGCGAGCAGGATGCCGATCTCATCGCCGGTGAGCATCCGCCAGCGGTCGCCGGTCGGGACGCCGACGGCGCATCGGTCGGCGTCGGGGTCGTTGGCGACCACGACGTCGGCGTCCACCGCGCGGGCAACCGCCATGGCGAGGTCCATGGCGCCGGGCTCTTCGGGGTTGGGAAAGGCCACGGTCGGGAAGTCCGGGTCGGGCTCGGCTTGGGCAGCGGTGACCTGCAGGGGCGCGAAGCCGGCCCGCGCGACCACGGCCTGCGCGGTCGCCAGCCCCACGCCGTGCAATGGCGTGTAGGCACACACGACGTCGCGGGGGCCGTCCTGCAGCAGCGCGGAAACTGCGTCGACGTAGGCGTGCTGGACGGAGTCGGTCAGGACCGTGTAGTCCAGCGAGCGTGGGAGGGCGTCCACCGGTCCGACGGCCGCGATGGCCGCGGCGATGTCGGCGTCGGCCGGTGGCACGATCTGGCTGCCGTCACCGAGGTAGACCTTGTAGCCGTTGTCGCGCGGGGGGTTGTGCGAGGCGGTCACCATGACCCCGGCCGACACGCCGAGGTGCCCGATCGCGAACGCGAGCAGCGGGGTCGGAAGCGGTCCGGGCAGCAGGTACGCGCTCACGCCGGCCCCCGTCATGACCTCGGCGGTGTCGCGCGCGAAGACCGCCGAGTTGTGCCGCGCGTCGTACCCGATCACCACGCTCGGGATGACGACGTGACCGCGCAGGTACGCCGCGAGGCCGGCGGCGGCGCAGGCGACGACGACGCGGTTCATCCGGCGCGGTCCGGCGCCGAGCTCTCCGCGTAGTCCGGCCGTGCCGAACTCCAACGTGCCGTCGAAACGCTCCAACAACGGTGAGCTGTCACCGGCCTCGGCTGCCTCCACGAGCGCAGCGAGCTCGGCTCGCGTGTGAGGGTCCGGATCCTGCGCGAGCCAGGACCGGGCGCGGTCCAGCAGCGGGTCAGCCATCGAACGCCGGCCTGTCGTAGGCGGGTGTGGCGAACGGACCTCCGACGTGCGCCCCGTCGGCGCCGTCGTCGCAGCTGGATTCGATGGCGGTGGCCCAGCGCTCGGCGTCGTCTGCGGGCTCGTAGCCCAGTGCGCGCCCCGGTGCCAGGTCCCACCATGCTCGCTCGTTGGCCGAGATCCCGTAGAGAACCGCGAAGCCGGGTGACGGTGCCGTGATCGCGGCTTGCACCATGCGTACGCAGTCGGCCGGCGACAACCAGGTCGACAGCTGACGGTCGGACGTCGGTGCCTCGCCGAAGCTGCCGATGCGCATCGCCACCGCGTCGATCCGGTGGCGGTCGGCGTAAAGGCTGAGCAGGGCCTCGGCAGCCACCTTCGCCACGCCGTAGAAGGTGTCGGGCCGCGGGCGCGTCGTCGTGGTGACGAGGTCTGTCCGGGCGGTCCTGCCGACCGCGTGGTTGCTGCTTGCGTAGGCGATGCGGGACACGTCGTGGCGAACCATGGCGTCCAACAGCCGGCCGGTGGTGTGGACGTGGGAGGCCAGACTCTCGGCGAGGCCGTCCTCGCCGGGGTTACCGGCCAGGTGCACCACCGCGTCGACGCCCCGTACGGCGTCGTCGACGACGCGCGCATCCAGGCAGTCGCCGGTGACCCAACCGAGGGGAAACGCCGGTGCGAGCTCTCCGGCTCCGGTGAGGTCGAGCCCGCGCAGCTCGTGGCCCAGCGCCGGCAGGCCGTCGGCAAGTGCGCGACCGATCGTGCCAGCGGCACCGGTCAGGAGAACGCGCATCAGATGCGGGGCAGGATGTTGGCGAGCAGGGCGCCCATGCGCTGGGCGGCGGCCTTTCCGGCCGCGAGGACCTCCTCGTGGTCGAGGGGTTCGCCGGTGATTCCAGCGGCGAGGTTGGTCACCAGCGAGAGTCCCAGGACCTCCATGCCGGCCTCACGCGCGGCGATCGCCTCCAGCACGGTCGACATCCCGACCAGGTCGCCACCCATGGCCCGGACCATGGCGATCTCGGCCGGCGTCTCGTAGTGCGGGCCGGGGAACTGCACGTACACACCCTCGTCGAGACCGGGCTCGGCGTCACGGCACAGCGCGCGCAGCCGGGCGGCGTACAGGTCGGTGAGGTCGACGAAGTGTGCCCCCTCGATCGGTGAGGCTGCGGTGAGGTTGATGTGGTCCTTGATCAGCACCGGTGTGCCCGGTTGCCACGCGGGGTCGAGCCCGCCGCAGCCGTTGGTGAGCACTATCGTCCGGCATCCGGCGGCGGCGGCGGTACGAACCGCGTGCGCGACCGCGCGGATGCCCCTGCCCTCGTAGTAGTGTGTGCGCCCGAGGAAGACCAGCACGCGCCGGTCGCCGATGCTCAGCGAGCGGATCGTGCCGACGTGCCCCTCGACGGTCGGCGGCGCGAAACCCGGGAGGTCGGTGTTGACGATCTCGTGGTCCGCCGGTCCCAACGCGTCGGCGGCGGGCATCCAGCCGGACCCCATGACGAGGGCGATGTCGTGGTCCGCTGCTGTCGTCAGCTCACGGAGCCTGGTGGCGGCGGCCTGTGCCTGTGCCTGGCTCGATGGCCCGTCGGTCGAGGTGCTCACGCAGGCGAGCCTAGACCTCGCCAGCGGCACCGCCCACGACCCGGTGGTCTCAGCCAAGGGATCGGCACGGCCGGTCCCGCAGGTCCTGGACGTAGTCGTCCGGTGCACCGGCGGACAGCGCCGCCTCGGACAGGATGCTCAGGTAGTTGGCCGACGGCAGCCCACCCTCGTAGGCGTCGAGGACGTAGATCCAGGCGACCAGCGAGCCTTCCAAGGTCTGCACGCGTAGGTGGAGCTTGCGGTAGAGGCCGATGTCGACCCCCTCCCAGGTGGCGAGAACGGCCTCGTCCTCAGGTGGTACGTCGTAGATCGCCACGAAGACCTGCGAGTCCGGCGCCTCCACGAGTGTGGCCTGGGCGCCGTCCCAGCCGTGCTCCTCACCACCGAACGTCAGCCGCCAACCCTCGACCCACCCGACGCCCTCCAGCGGGGAGTGCGGGCAGAGCTCGGCCATGCGAGCCGGGTCGAGGTTGGAGGCGTAGGCGGCGTACAGCGGCACGGGCGGGAGCCTATCTGGTCCGATCGGTGCAGGAGGCGTACGCCATGATGATCGCGTGACTCACGTGGCGATCATCGGCGGCGGACCCGGCGGCTACGAGGCAGCTCTGGTGGCCGCTCAGCTCGGCGCTGACGTGACCGTCATCGAGCGGGACGGGGTCGGCGGCTCGACGGTGCTGACGGACTGCGTCCCCAGCAAGACGTTGATCGCGACGTCGGACCTGATGACCGAGGTCTCCGGCGCCGCCGAGCTGGGACTGGCCTCCTCCACAGCGGTCAGCGTCGACCTCGACGTCGTCAACCGCCGGGTCAAGGGGCTCGCTGTCGCGCAGTCCGCAGACATCGCGGGGCGGCTGGAACGTGAGCATGTCTCGGTCTTGGCAGGCGTCGGCCGGCTGGAGGGCCCGACGACGGTGATCGCCGACCTCGCCGGCGGCGGCTCGGAGCGTATCGACGCCGACGTCGTGCTGGTCGCCACCGGAGCACACCCGCGGGTCGTCGACTCCGCCCAGCCCGACGGCGAACGCATCCTGACCTGGGAACAGGTCTATGACCTCGAGGCACTGCCCGAGCACCTCATCGTCGTGGGATCGGGCGTGACGGGGGCAGAGTTCGCCAGCGCGTACAACGCCCTCGGAGGTGAGGTGACGTTGGTCTCCAGCCGCGACCGGGTGCTTCCCGCGGAGGATGCCGATGCCGCCGCAGTCCTCGAGGAGGTGCTCACCCGACGGGGGATGCAGGTGGTACCGAGGTCGCGAATGGCCGGAGTGCGCCGTGACCGCGACACCGTGCAGGTCACTCTGACCGATGGCACCTCGATCGAGGGATCGCACTGCCTGTTGGCGCTCGGTTCGGTCCCCAACTCCGCCGGGCTGGGTCTGGAGTCCGCCGGAGTCGAGATCGCCGACGGCGTCATCACGGTCGACAAGGTCTCGCGCACCTCCGCACGGGGTGTGTACGCCGCGGGTGACTGCACCGGTGTGCTCATGCTGGCGTCGGTGGCGGCGATGCAGGGCCGGATCGCGATGGCACACGCGCTCGGGGACGCGGTCCAGCCGCTCGACCTGCGACACGTGGCGAGCAACGTGTTCACCGCGCCGGAGATCGCCACCGTCGGTTGCTCACAACGCGACGTCGACGACGGCGTGGTCGGAGCAGAGGTGGTCGTGCTGCAGCTCAGCGGCAATCCTCGGGCCAAGATGCAGGGAGTGCGGGACGGTTTCGTGAAGCTCTTCTGCATGCCGGGATCGGGCACCGTGGTCGGTGGCGTCGTCGTGGCGCCGCGCGCCAGCGAGCTCATCCATGCGGTCTCGGTCGGGGTGTCGTGCGCGCTGACCGTCGACCAGATGGCCCACGCCTTCACCGTCTACCCGTC
>JACCZT010000110.1 GCA_013695785.1 Nocardioidaceae bacterium
GCGACATCGCGGTGAACCCGTTCGATATCGACGCCGCTATCTCCCAGATCGAGGCGGGTGCCCGTGCACTGATGGAGCGCAGCAAGCGACTGGTCACGATCGGAGGCGACCACACGATCGCCCTCCCGTTGCTCCGTGCCATGGCGGCCCGCCACGGTCCGGTGGCCGTCGTCCACCTCGATGCCCACCTCGACACCTGGGACACCTACTTCGGCGCGGCCTACACACACGGAACGCCGTTCCGACGGGCTTCCGAGGAGGGCCTTATCGACCGATCGGGGTGTCTGCACGTCGGAACACGTGGTCCGTTGTACTCCGCTCAGGACCTCGTGGATGATCGCGACCTCGGATTCCGGGTGGTGCCGAGCACTGAGATCGATACTCTCGGCGTTGGGGGGGTCGTGGAGAAAATCCAGGAGCGGGTCGGCGGCCGCCCTGTCTACGTCTCGGTCGACATCGACGTACTGGACCCTGCGTTTGCCCCCGGGACCGGAACTCCGGAGGCCGGGGGCATGACCAGCCGCGAGCTGCTAGCCGTCCTCCGGGGTTTCGGTGACATGGACATGGTCGGTGCGGACGTCGTCGAGGTCTCGCCGGCCTACGACCATGCGGAGATCACCGGCATCGCCGCGTCCCACGTGGTGTACGAGCTGATCTCCGCGATGAGCCCAGACGACGGGCAGCAGCCGACGTGACCACCAAGACCGACGTCCTGCAGGCGGCGGCACACTTGGTGGACGCCTTCGCGAGGGAGGACCTGGACGCGTACTTCGGCTGCTTCACCAAAGATGCGACCTACCTGTTCTACACCGTCGACCACCTGCTCACCTCGGTCGAGGAGTACCGCAGCACGTGGCAGGACTGGGTGCGCGAGGACGGCTTCCGCGTGCTGGACGCCACCTCCAGCGACCAGCGCGTCCGGGTGGTGGGAACGATGGCGATCTTCACGCACACCGTGCGCACCACCGTAGAGACGAGCGCCGGGCAGAGCACGCTCCACGAGTTCGAGACCATTGTCTTCCAGGTTGCGGACGACGGTCGCTGGCTAGCCGTGCACGAGCACCTGTCCCCCGCCCCCTCAGCGTTGCGTCATACATCTTGAGGCTTATATGGGCCCCAAGATGTATGACATCAGTGGGTGCCGAAGCGTCTAGACCATTGGTGTCACCTGGTCTAACCTCGGGGAGTGGCGGAGTGCACCGAGCCAGGACTCCTGGCGAAGCTGGACCAGATCCCCTGCCTGGCGGTACACCCACGCCAGGTCGAGGAGCTGTCCGGCGGGCTGACCAACCGCAACCTGCTGGTGTCCACGGCAACGGGCAGGTACGTCGCCCGATGCGCCCAGAGTGACACCGACCTGCTGGGCATCGACCGCGATCACGAGCACCTCAACTCCCGGGCGGCTGCCGAGGCCGGGGTCGGCGCGCCCGTGGTGGACTACCGCCCAGACCTCGGCGTGCTGGTGATCGCCTACATCGACGGGGTCACCTTCGACAACGCCGACCTCCAGCGGCCCGGCGTGCTCCACCGGGTTGCCGAGGCCATGCGCGCCTTGCACGCCGGTCCACGGTTCGCCGGTGACTTCGACATGTTCGTACGCCAGCGCGACTACCTCGACGTCGTGCGGACGCACGGCATGCACCTGCCGCCGACCTACCTCGACTACGACGAACGCTTCCAGCAGATCCGGCAGGCGCTTGCCGCCAAGCCGACCGCCACCGTGCCGTGCAACAACGACCTGCTCGCCGGCAACATCATCGACGACGGAACAACGATCTGGCTGATCGACTACGAGTACTCCGGCAACAACGACCCGTGCTTCGAGATCGGCAACACCGCCGCTGAGTGTGCGCTCAGCGACGGCCAGCTCGCCGAGCTCGTCACCGCCTACTACGCGCAGGATCGCGCCGACAAGGTCGCCCGTACCCGCCTGCAGCGCATCGTCTCCCGGTACGGGTGGGCACTGTGGGGTTACATCCAGGCCGCCACCAGCCCGCTGGACTTCGACTTCACGGCGTGGGGCGATGAACGTTTCGACGGCGCGGCCGCCGAGCTCGACGGGTCCGGCTTCGCCGGCCTGCTTGAGCAGATGTACGCCGATGACGCGAGGTCAGCGCGATGAGTGTCGTCTCGGTGCCGTCACTTCCCGGGCGCGCCCGTTGCGTCGTCATCGGCGGCGGCGTGATCGGCACCAGCGTCGCGTACCACCTGACCGCGCTGGGCTGGACCGACGTGGTGCTGCTCGAGCAGGGCGAGCTCTCCTGCGGCACCACCTGGCACGCCGCCGGCCTGGTCGGACAACTACGAGCGTCCGAGAGCGGCACGCGATTGGTGCAGTACTCCACCGAGCTGTACGATCGGCTGGAGGCCGAGACGGGCCTCAGCGCCGGTTACAGGCAATGCGGCGGCGTGATCGTCGCGCGTACGGCCGACCGACTGACCCAGCTCCGACGCACCGCGGCGGCGGCCGAGGCGTTCGACCTGGAGTGCGACCTGCTCACGCCGCAGCAGGCGGGCGAGCGGTTCCCCCTGATGGCGACCGACGACTTGGTTGGCGCGATCTGGCTCCCTGGTGACGGCAAGGCCAACCCGACCGACCTGACGCTCGCCCTCGCCAAGGGGGCTCGACTCCGCGGCGCGACGGTCATCGAGCACGTACGGGTGCTGGACGTGACCACGAAGAACGGTGCCGTCACCGGCGTGCGCACGGACGCGGGCGACATCGAGGCCGATGTCGTCGTCAACTGTGCAGGCCAGTGGGCGAAGCAGGTCGGCGCCATGGTCGGGGTGACCGTTCCCCTGCACTCGGCCGAGCACTTCTACGTGGTCACCGACCAGATCGACGGCGTGCACAGCGATCTGCCGCTCCTTCGCGACCCCGACGGCTACACCTACTTCAAGGAGGAGGTCGGCGGCCTGGTGGTCGGCGGCTTCGAGCCCGAGGCCAAGCCCTGGGTCGCACCGGACGCGATCCCGTACCCGTTCGAGTTCCGGCTGCTCGAGGAGGACTGGGAGCACTTCGAGGTGCTGATGGACAACGCGCTGCTGCGGGTGCCGGTCCTGCACGACACCGGCATCCGCAAGTTCTACAACGGGCCGGAGAGCTTCACCCCGGACAACCAGTTCCTCTTGGGCGAGGCGCCTCAGGTCAGGGGGTTCTTCGTCGGCGCCGGCTTCAACTCCGTCGGCATCGCCTCAGCCGGCGGTGCGGGGCGGGCGCTGGCCGAGTGGATCGTCGACGGCGAACCGACGAGCGACCTCACGAGTGTCGACATCCGCCGGTTCGGTGTCCTGGCCGGCAACAACGCCTGGCTGCGGGACCGGGTCGTTGAGGTGCTGGGGCTGCACTACGCCATCGCGTGGCCCAACCGCGAGCTCGAGACGGCCCGGCCGTTCCGCCGCTCGCCCGCATACCACCTGCTGGCCGACGCCAACGCCTGTTTCGGCAGCCGGATGGGCTGGGAGCGCGCCAACTACTTCGCGCCGAAGGGCCAGGACCCGGCGATCGCTTACGCGTGGGGCAAACAGAATTGGCTGCCGTGGTCGGCTGCCGAGCAGCGCGCCACTCGCGAAGGCGTCGCGGTGTACGACCAGACGTCGTTCTCCAAGTATCTCGTCGCCGGACCCGACGCCGAAGCCGCCCTGCAGTGGATCTGCACTGCCGATGTCGCGGTGCCGGTGGGGCGGACCGTCTACACCGGGCTGCTCAACGCCCGCGGCACCTACGAGTCCGACCTCACCGTCACCCGGGTCAGCAGCGAGGAGTTCCTGCTGGTCAGCAGCTCGGCGACGACGGTGCGCGACCAGGACTGGATCCGCCGCAATATCGGCGCCGAGCAGGTGGTCTCGGTCACCGACGTGACCTCGGCGTACGCCGTGTACGGCGTGATGGGTCCGGCGTCGCGCGAGCTGTTGACGCGGTTGACGGCTGCGGACCTGAGCGATGAGGCGTTCGGCTTCGCGACCAGCGCGAGGATCGACCTGGGTCATGCCACGGTCCGCGCGACTCGCATCACGTACGTCGGCGAGCTCGGCTGGGAGCTGTACGTGCCGACCGAGCTGGCCGTCGGCGCCTACGAGGACCTCATGCGCGCCGGCGCCGACCTCGGGGTCGTCAACGCGGGCTACTACGCGATCGAGTCGCTGCGTCTGGAGAAGGGGTACCGCGCCTTCGGGCGGGAGCTGACACCGGACTTCGGGCCGGTCGAGGCGGGGCTGATGTTCGCGTGCAAGGTGCGGTCCGACGTCGACTTCCTCGGACGGACCGCTGTGGAGAAGGCGCGTAGCGAAGGTGTGTCCCGCCGACTGGTGTCCTTCACCGTCGTCGACGACGACGCGATGCTGTGGGGCGGTGAGCTGGTGCTCCGCGACGGGGTCGCCGTCGGGCTGGTCACCTCGGCCGCATGGGGGGAGACCGTGGGTTCGTGCGTCGGCTTGGCGTACGTGTCCTCGGTCGACGGCGAGGTGCTGACCCGCGAGGCGGCCTTGCAAGGCAGCTATGCGGTCAACGTCGGGGGTGAGGTGCTGGGCATCGCGGTGAGCACCAAGGCGCCGTACGACCCCGATGGTGGCAAGCTCCGGCGGTGACGGTCAGCGGCTACGGTGACGGCCGGACAGCGGTGACGAGGTAGCGCTCGTCGCTGATGTCCTTGCCCCAGTAGACCGACTCGGTCAGCCGGCGCAGCTGCACATCGGCGGCACGCTCGCGTAGCAGCTCGAGCACCGTTTCGGCACGTAGACCGGTCCCCGTATCCCAGTGGCCTTCAACGAGCACGAGCCGGCCACCTGGTCGGAGTTCCGTGAGCCAGCGGTCGAGCGCGGTGCCGGGGTGGGGCAGTGCCCACAGCACGTGGCGCACGACGACCGCGTCCAACGAGGAGTCGGCCAGCGGCGGATCCGAGATGTCACCCACCTCGAAGGTGACGTCGGTGCCGTCTGCCCGCGCCTTGACACGAGCACGTTCGACCATTGCTGGCGACAGGTCGATGCCGACGACGCGGTGGCCGAGGCGCGCCATCAACAGGGCCAACGTCCCGGTCCCTGAACCCAGGTCGGCGATGTCGGACGGCGGTGCCGGCAGGGTGTCGGCGAGCAGCCGCTCCCAAGCGGCGTACGTGCCCGGATCGCGAAGGCCATGGTCGGGTTCGTCGTCGAACGCCGCGGCCTGGCCGTCCCAGTACCGCGCGTCTTCGCAGCTCACGCCGGCACGGAGGTCATCGCGTCGCGGATGACGGCGAAGTCATGCTTGCTGAGGGGGATCAGCCCACGGCGCAGCTGGGCTTCCCAGCTGCTGGTGCTAGTGAGGTCGAGATGACCGTCGAGGGATCGCACGGAGACGGGCGAGATCTCCGCGACATAGTCGACGCGTCGTCGGAACGGCCTGAACGTGCCCTCGTCGGCCTGCCATACCTCACCGTCCGCGACCTGCCCGACGGCGGTGAACTCCTGCAGCATGGCGGTGTCGCCGAGCCGCTCGCGGGGGGAGTAGTAGACGAGCCAGTCGCCCGGCCGCATCCGATCCAGCCCCGAACGCCTGCCGTGGCCGATCTGCGCGATCCCGAGCCGCACGCCGCGACGTACGTGCTCGGCCGAGACGACTCCAAGCCAGTGCGAAGGTGTGTCAGTGTCCATGAGTCGACACTATGCGTCGGCACCGACACGATCCTTGTCTCTCGGGAGAGGAACCTGTCATCAGCCTCATCGAGGCTGTGATCTGCGGTGCGTTAGCCCTGGGCCGCGCTCCAGCCGGGGTCGCGTCCGCTGAGACCGACCACACGGTCGAGGAGCGGGGCTTCTGCCGGCACCTCGACCACCGGGCCGAACATGCCTTCCCGGTCGGCCGGGTCCTGCGAGGCGATGAGCAGGTCGTGCGACCCCTGCAGGGTCTCGTCATCTGCGGTGAACGATTGGCCGGTGGCACGCGCAAGGTCCCAACCGTGGATGACCAGCTCGTTGAGTGCGACCTGCCCGGCGACCGCGCCGGGAAGCTCCACACCACCGGCCTGCGTCATGCCGTCCCAGCCCTGTGGATCGCGCCAGGCTGCGACGAGCTCGTCGAGCCGCTCTTCGATCTGCGGGCGCCAGTCCTGCGGCAGGTCGGTCGCCACGTCGGTCGGTGACGTCGACGTGGCGGGTCCGAACTTCTTGCGCGCGGCGTCCCGGAACGCGGTGCTCAGACCGAGCACATGAAACAACAGGTCCGCCACGCTGGTGTCCGCGCAGGGTGTTGGCGCCCCGAGCTGGTCGTCACTGACCTGTGGCAACAAGGACTTCACGGCGGTGGCCGCCGGTTCGAGGTCGTACGTCGCGGGCATATGTGGTGCTCCTTCTTCGTTGCGTCCTCCCGATCGTGCGCCAAGGGTATGGCGTTCCGCGCTGCACCACCGTTTTGGCCTGAGGTCAGACCATTGACAACCCGGTCTTCCAGCGGGGACGATCGCCAGGTGACAGCCCCGGCGTACGACCTCTCCGCGGCGGTGCTGTGCCGCGTTCAGGGTCACCACGCCTTCGAGGCGTGCGTGGAGCAGCTTGCGACGGCGATCCGCCTGGGCGTGTTCGCCGAGGGGAGCATGCTGCCACCAGAGCGGGAGCTCGCCGGGCGGATGGCGGTCTCGCGGGCAACGTTGCGCGAGGCGATCGCCGCGCTTCGCCAGGCGAACCTGGTGAGCACCCAGCGTGGACGCGGCGGCGGCACCGTCGTACAGCCGGCAGCGGCGTTCCGCGAGGCGGGGCGTACCGAGCTGGCCGACCGCGCGGACGAGCTCGCCGACGCGCTGACCTTCCGCCGCATCGTCGAGCCGGGGGCGTGCCACGCTGCCGCCAGCCGGCGGTTGAGCTCGGAACACCTGGACCTGGTCAGAGCGACGCTCGACGACGTGCTGGGAGCCCAGGACGAAGCCGCGCACCGTCAGGCCGACTCCCGGCTGCACCTGGCGATAGCGACCGTGACCGAGTCGCCGATGACGATCAACGCCGTCACCGCCGTGCAAGGCCCCCTGCACGACATGCTGACCGCGATCCCCGTGCTGCAGACGAACATCGAGCACTCCAACCGTCAGCACCGCGCGATCGTGCGCGCCATCGAGCGCGGCGACGCACCGGCGGCGCGACGCGAGATGGAACGACACTGTGACGACACTGCGGCACTACTGAGAGGCTTGTTGCCATGAGCGCCAAGAACCCGAGGCTGTTGAGCGAGGAAAACCTCCTGGTCCAGATCGAGGACGGAACGATCGACACGGTCATCGTGGCCTTCACCGACATGCAGGGGCGGCTGCAGGGCAAGCGGCTGCACGGCGCGTTCTTCGCGGGCGAGGTGCTCGCGCACGGCACCGAGGGGTGCAACTACCTGCTCAGCGTCGACGTCGACATGAACACCGTCGACGGCTATGCGATGAGCTCGTGGGAGCGGGGCTACGGCGACATGGAGTTCGCTCTCGACCTGGAAACGATCCGGCTGCTTCCGCACCTGCCCGGCACGGCGATGATCCAGTGTGACCTCGTCTGGCTCGACCACGCGCCGGTGGTGCAGTCGCCACGGACCATCCTCAAGGCCCAGCTCGCCCGGGCCGCCGAGGCCGGCTTCGTCGCGCTCGCGGGCACCGAGCTGGAGTTCCTCGTCTTCAACGACACCTACGAGTCGGCGTGGGACGGGTGGTACCGGGGACTGACACCGGCCAACCAGTACAACATCGACTACTCGATCCTCGGTACGTCCAGGGTCGAGCCGCTGCTGCGCGACATCCGCAACACGATGTACGCCGCGGGGATGAACGTCGAGTCCGCCAAGGGCGAGTGCAACTTCGGCCAGCACGAGATCGGCTTCCTCTACGACGACGCGCTGGCGACCGCTGACAACCACAGCGTCTACAAGACCGCCGCCAAGGAGATCGCCTCTGCGCACGGCAAGGCACTGACGTTCATGGCGAAGTACGACGAGCGTGAGGGCAACTCGTGCCACATCCATCTCTCGCTGCGAGGTTCCGATGGTGACGTGGTGTTCTGGGACGACGATGCCGGCGACGAGGGCGGTAACGGTGGTCGTACGCCGCTGTACGACCACTTCCTCGCCGGCGTGCTGGCAACGATGCGGGACTTCACCCTGCTGTACGCACCCAACGTCAACTCCTACAAGCGGTTCGCCGCCGGCTCGTTCGCGCCGACCGCTGTCGCCTGGGGACTGGACAACCGCACCTGCGCGCTCCGCCTCGTGGGCCACGGGCAGAGCGCCCGGATGGAGAACCGGCTGCCCGGCGGCGACGTCAACCCCTACCTCGCCCTCGGCGCGATGCTCGCCGGCGGCTTGTACGGCATCGAGCACGAGCTGGAGCTGGAGCCGCAGGAGACCGGCAACGCCTACACCTCCGGCAAGCCGCAGGTGCCGCACACCCTCCGCGAGGCACGCGACGCGTTCGCCGGCTCCGACGTCGCCCGCGAGGTGTTCGGCAGCGATGTCGTCGAGCACTACACCAACATGGCCGACGTCGAGCTGCAGGCCTTCGAGGCCGCGGTGACCGACTGGGAGCTTCGGCGCGGGTTCGAGCGCATGTGAGCCCGAGCCACCTACCCCCACCCGAGAGGACGGCAGCACCGTGAGCACCTACACCGTCATCAATCCGGCCACCGCACGGCCGGTGACCGAGGTCGAGCTGTACGACGGCGCCGCCACCGACGCGGCGATCGAGCGCGCGGCGGCCGCGTTCCCGCGCTGGCGTGACATGGCGCCGGGCGAGCGGGCCACCCTGTTGCGCAGGTTTGCCGCCGTCGTCGACGCCCACGTGGAGGAGCTTGCCGAGCTGGAGATGCGCAACGCGGGCCACACCTGGGCCAACGCGCGTTGGGAGGCCGGCAACGTCCGCGACGTGCTCAACTACTACGCAGCGACGCCGGAGCGGTTGTTCGGCCAGCAGATCCCGACCGCGGGCGGGATCAACGTGACGTTCCACGAGCCACTCGGAGTGGTCGGCATCATCGTGCCGTGGAACTTCCCGATGCCGATCGCCGGCTGGGGACTCACCCCGGCGCTCGCGTCGGGCAACACCGTCGTGCTCAAGCCGGCCGAGCTGACGCCGCTGACCGCCGTCAGGATCGGCGAGCTCGCGCTCGAGGCTGGTGTGCCCGAGGGCGTCCTGCAGGTATTGCCGGGCCGCGGGGTCGTCGTCGGCGAACGCTTCGTCACCAACCCGCTGGTGCGCAAGGTGTGCTTCACCGGCAGCACGGCGGTGGGCAAGCAGATCATGGCCGGCTGTGCCGACCAGGTGAAGCGCTGCACGCTCGAGCTCGGCGGCAAGAGCGCCAACGTCGTCTTCGCCGACGCCGACCTGGCCAAGGCGGCGGCGGCCGCGCCGTACGCCGTGTTCGACAACGCGGGCCAGGACTGCTGCGCGCGCTCGCGGATCCTCGTCGAACGGTCGGTGTACGAGGAGTTCCTCGGGCTGCTCGAGCCGGCGGTCAAGGCCGTCTCGGTGCTCGATCCGTCTGACGAGGCCAGCGAGATGGGGCCGCTGATTTCGGCGCGCCACCGCGAGCGGGTACGCGGGTACGTCGACGCGGCCGTGATCGCGTACACCGGACACGCACCAGATGGCGACGGGTTCTGGATGGCGCCGACCGTGGTGCTGGCGGACTCACCGCGGGACGCGATCTGGCGTGAGGAGGTGTTCGGGCCGGTCGTGGCCGTGATGCCGTTCGCCGACGAAGCCGAGGCGGTGCAGCTGGCCAACGACACCGAGTTCGGGCTGTCGGGGTCGATCTACACCCGAGACGTCGGCCGGGCGCTGCGTGTCGCACGCGGCATCGAGGCCGGCAACCTCAGCATCAACAGCCATGCCTCGGTGCGCTACTGGACACCCTTCGGCGGATTCAAGCAGTCCGGGCTGGGCCGCGAGCTCGGCCCGGACGCCCCGCACGCCTTCACCGACGTCAAGAACGTCTTCATTGCCAGCGACTAACCCCGACCCCCACGATTTGTGCCTCGGGGGTTGGTTCTAGCTCGAGAAACCAACCGCGGACTCACAAGTCGTGGAGACAAGCCAACGAGGAGAGCAGCAATTCATGAGCAGCAACGCAGGGCGCCTGCAGGACCGCGTCGCCGTCGTCACCGGCGGTTGCTCGGGCATCGGACTGGCGACGGTACGCCGGTTCGCCGCCGAGGGCGCCCGGGTCGTCATCGCCGACCTCGACGACAGTCGCGGTGAAGTGGTCGCGGGCGAGGTCGATGGCACGTACGTCCACACCGACGTCACCGACAAGGACCAGGTCGACGCACTGTTCGCGGCGGCGAAGCAGGAGTACGGCTCGGTCGACGTGGCGTTCAACAACGCCGGGATCGCCCCTCCGGAGGACGACTCGATCCTCACCACGGAGCTCCAGGCGTGGCGGCATGTGCAGGAGGTCAACCTCACCAGCGTCTACCTGTGCTGCAAGGCCGTGCTGCCCTACATGCTCGAGCAGAAGCGGGGCTCGATCATCAACACGGCGTCTTTCGTGGCGGTGATGGGCGCGGCGACGTCGCAGATTTCCTACTCCGCCTCCAAGGGCGGTGTGCTGTCGATGAGCCGCGAGCTCGGCGTGCAGTTCGCGCGCCAGGGTGTGCGCATCAATGCGTTGTGCCCGGGGCCGGTCAACACGCCGATGTTGCAGGAGCTGTTCGCCAAGGACGCCGAACGCGCGCAACGCCGCCTCGTGCACGTGCCCCTCGGCCGCTTCGCCGAACCCGCGGAGATCGCCAACGCTGTGCTGTTCCTGGCCTCCGATGAGTCGAGCTTCATCACCGCCGCGGAGTTTCTGGTCGACGGCGGCATCTCCGGCGCGTACGTCACGCCGGTCTGAGACGGCGATGCGCCCCGTCATCGGATTGAGCACCTATCGCGAACAGACCCGCTGGGGGGTGTGGGACGCCCCGGCGGACCTGCTGCCCAGTGCGTACGCCCAGGCACTGGAGGCGGCCGGCGCCGCCCCCGTGCTGCTGCCGCCGGTTGCCGAGCCCGCCGACGCGGCCGCAGCGGTCGTCGCCCGCCTCGACGGGCTCGTGATCAGCGGTGGCGCCGACGTCGACCCGGCGAGGTACCGGGAGGCGCCGCACCAGCGCACGACCGGGTGGCGACCCGACCGGGACGCGTGGGAGGTCGCGCTGCTCGACGCGGCAGAGGCCGCCGGCATCGCGGTGCTCGGCGTCTGCCGCGGCATGCAGGTGATGGCCGTGCGCGCTGGTGGCTCGCTCGACCAGCACACGCCGGACCTGGTGGCGCACGAGACGCACTCGCCCGGCGCCGACGTCTACGGCGACACGTTGGTCGAGACCCTTGCCGGCACCCGGGTGCGTGAGACGGTCGGGGAGCGGCTCACCGTGCGCTGCCACCACCACCAGTCGGTCCGCAGCCATCCGGGGCACGCGCCGGCGGCGTACGCCTCGGACGGGACGCTGGAGGCGATGGAGGACACGACCCGGCCGTTCTGGGTCGGCGTGCAGTGGCATCCCGAGACGCGCGACGCGGGCGCCACCGAGGACCACGCCCTGTTCCGTGCCCTCGTCGCTGCCGCTTCTGGCCGTACCTGAGCGAAGCGGCGGCTCCATGGCCATCGGCCGACGGGGGCATCTAGGGTCGAGGCATGACGACAACAGAGCAGTCCCGTCCACCGTTCCACCTGGCCATACCCGTCGACGACATCGAAGCGGCGCGCACCTTCTACGGCGGCGTGCTCGGCCTTGCGGAGGGTCGGTCGGCCACCAGATGGATCGACTGGGACATGCACGGACACCAGATGGTCACGCACCAGGTGGACGGAGGCCGGACAGTGGCGGACAGCAACCCGGTCGACGGTCACGAGGTGCCGGTGCCGCACTTCGGGCTGGTGCTCGACGTGACGTCCTTCCACGCGCTGGCCGACCGGCTGCGTGCTGCTGGCACGCGGTTCGTGATCGAGCCGTACCAGCGGTTCGCCGGCGAACCTGGCGAGCAGTGGACGATGTTCTTCCACGACCCGGCCGGCAACGCCTTGGAGTTCAAGGCGTTCCGGGACCTGGATCAGCTGTTCGCCACGTGACTCAAGGATCGCTGCTGGCGGCCGGCGGTCGTCACTTCGTGAGCGAGCCGATCGCGCGCTCAGATCCTGGGTGGAGCTCGATCGGGTCGATCTCCGTGGCGTTGTCGAGGGTGATGTCGGCCGCGGCAGGGTGCACCTTCTCCAGCTCAGGCTGCTTGTCATAGACCAGGGTGGTCAGAGCGCAGGCGAGGTTGTCGGGCATGTCGCTGCGGACGAGCAGCACGTTGGGCACGACGATCGACGGCGTGTCCTCGGGGGTGTCGTAGGTCTCTGCCGGCACGGTCCCGTCCTCGTACACCGGGTTGCCGTCTTGGAGCGTCCCCAGTAGCGGCGAGGCGTCGATCATCTTGACGTCCTCGCCGAGCGAGGTGAACAGGTCGGTCAACGCCGGCGTCGGCAGGCCGCCGGACCACACGAGCCCGTCGATGGAACCGTCCTTCATCCCGTCGACGGTCTTGATCAGGTCGAGCCGCTGCGCGGACACCTCGGACTGCTCCAGGCCGGCGGCCGCGATGAGCTTGCGGGCGATGACCTCGGTGCCCGACAGCGGGGATCCGGTCGAGATGCGCTTGCCGGCGAAGTCCTCGACAGAGTCGATCCCTGCGTCGGCGCGTACGACGATCTGGGTGTAGTTGGGGTAGATGCGGCCGAGTGCGGAGATGTCCTGCGGCCCGTCGAAGGAGCCATCTCCGTTGACCGCGTCGACGGCGCTGTCGGCGAGGGAGAACGCGATGTCGTAGTCGCCGGCGACGAGCTGTTCGATGTTCTGCACCGAGGCTCCGGTCTCGGCGGAGGTCGCCTTGAGGTCGGTGTCGTCGCTGATCAGCTTGGCAAGGCCACCACCGACGACGAAGTAGACACCCGTGGAGTTGCCGGTCGCGATGCTGACCCGCCCCTCGCCGGCGTCGCAGCTGGTGTCGTCGGCTCCGGCCCCGGCGGTGTTCTCCTGCTGCCCGCCGCAGCTGGTGAGCGCGAGTACCAGCGCTCCAACGGCGGTGGTTGCGAGGTATCGCGTGGTCTGCTGCCTCATGGGGTGCCCTTTCTGAGCGTTGTCGTCGGCGATGACCTCACGATGAGGACACCGCCACCTGGGATCGGGTCGGGTCGGTCGTACGACGTCCGCGGCGTACGAGGTGGAGGGCGACGGCGATGGCGAGAACGGCGAAGCCGGCGGCGATGGAGGTGACCTCGAGGTAGAGCAGCAGCAGTGCCGCCACGATGCAGAGCCCGCGTTCGAGCCAGGTGGTGGGCCCGAACATCCAGCCGGTCGTGACGACGGCGAGGGCGGCGACAGCCACAGCGCACACCGCTGATGCCCACACGATGTCGATGAACGGACCACGGGAGAGCAGGAACGAGCCGTTGTCGGTGACGACGAAGGCCAGCGGTGCAAGGAACGCCGGCAGCGTGTACTTGCACGCCTGCCACATCGTCGGGATCACCTTGCCGCCGGTGATCGCGGCCGAGGCCACCGCGGCCAGCGCGGTCGGCGGGGACACTTCCGACAGCACCGCGTAGTAGAAGATGAACATCGCCACGACAGGCGGCTCGGCGCCGAGCGAGATCAGTGCTGGCCCGATGATGACCCAGCTCAGGATGAAGGACGCGGTGACCGGGACGGCGAGGCCGAGAATGAGGATCGCTATCGCCGAGAAGACCGCGCTGAGGACGATGAGCACGGCGTCGTTGGGGGCGAGGGCGTCGGCGAGGGTGATCAGCACGTCTGACAACACCTGGCCGAGCCCGGTCTTGGCGATCGTGGACGTGATGATGCCCGCAGCGGCGCAGACGGCGATCACGGGAAGTCCGGAGCGGATGCCGGCGGCCAGAGCCGCAAAGAGCCGGTTGCCGTAGTCGGCCAGCGAGGCGGGCAGCGGCATCGGGGCGTCCGGCTCCAACGCGTCGTCGAGACCTCGCGCGATCGGCCTTCTCGACAGGACCGCTTCGGCGAGGCCGAAGAGCGCGGCGACGGCGGTCGCGTACACCACGGCTCGGAACGGCGGGATGTCGATGGCCAGGAAGAAGACGATAACGCCGAGACTGATGAAGTGGTACCCCGATCGCAGCAGCAGCTTCAGGGGGCTCCCGACGTCGAGCACCACCTCGCGCGCCCCGAAACGGCGGGCGTCGATCTCGACGGCGAGGAAGATGCCGAGGTAGTACAGCAGCGTTGGGACGATCGCCCAGACGAGCACGTCGAGGTAGGACACGCTGAGGTACTCGGCGATGATGAACGCCGCGGCGCCGAGCGTGGGCGGGGACAGGATCGCACCGATTCCAGCGGCGGCGAGCATGCCGCCGGCGGCTTCGCGCGGGTAGCCGGCGCGCTTGAGGATCGGCCAGGCGAACGAGCCGAGCGTGACGGCCGTCGCTGTTCCGGAGCCGGAGACCGTGCCGAGGAGAAATCCTGACGTCGCGACCGTACGCCCCGGCGCGGTGCCAGAACGGCGGAACAGCGAGAAGCTGAACTGCACGAAGAACCGCCCGGCGCCCATCTTGTCGAGGACCGCACCGTAGATGGTGAAGAGCACGATGTACGTCGCAGCGACGTCGAGGGGGACGCCGAAGAAGCCGCTCGCCTCGTTGTAGAGCGCGTTGACGATCTGGTCCAGGTCCTGGCCCTGGTGCGCGATCTCCCACGTCACCGGCAGGAAGCCGCCGTAGTAGGAGTAGGCCAGGAAGACCAGGCAGACGATGGGAAGCACCCATCCGGTCGTACGCCGGGTCGCCTCGACGACGAGCACCAACAGCAGGAGGCCGGCGACGACATCGAGCGCGACGAGGGAGCCTTGACGGTCGAGGAATCCTTCGAAGCCGCCTCCCCCTCCGCCGATGGCGGGCAGCGGGAGGACGGGGTAGAGGCCGACGGCGAGCGCCGTTGCGGCGAGGGCCCAGTCGCTGATGCCGGGGTTGTCGGTCCCCGCGTCGATATCGTCAAGGGGAGTGCCGCGGGAGCGCATCCGGTAGCAGAGGAATACCAGCGGCAGGGTCAGGCCGAGGAAGATGACGAGGTAGTACTGGCTGCCGAGCTCGAGTGGCTGGAACACCTGGCGCAGGACGAAGAGCGCGACGCCGAAGCACCAGATGGTGACAACGAGGTCGAGTCGGGGGGACAGGCGGCGCGAGGGACGTTCCTCGTCGAGGTCCGAGGCGACCTGACCCACGTCGGACGGCGTGGGCGTACCGTCCTCGGTGTCCTGAGTGCGCTTCGGGCTCGGCATAGGCGGTAACCTACCGCCGTCCTCGGTGACGATGCCACGCTCGCCGCTAGGCGGTTCGTCGATCGCCACCTCAGCGCGCCTTGCTGGCGCCGGTCACGAGCCAGGCGTCGGAGCGTTCCCTGAGCATGAGGGTGGCCATGCGGGCGAGGATGAACCCGCCGTACGCCACCCAGAGCCACGCCAGGCCGGCGCCGGTCACCGCGACGAGGAGTGCCAGGGGGGCGTACGCCACCAGCACCACGACACCGGCCTTGGCGAGGTAGGCGCCATCACCGGCGCCGATGAGCACCCCGTCGAGGACGAACACGATCCCGGAGGCGGGTTGGATCAGCGCCACGACGATCAGCGCGGGGACGAGCGCGTCCCGCACCGCTTCGTCGGAGCTGAACCACGACGGCAGCACGGTGTGCAGCGCGAGGAGCAGGGCGGCGGCGACCACGCCGGAGACAAGGCCCCAGCCGATCATCCGACGCGTGGTCGCACGGGTGCCCGCGATGTCACCGGCGCCGAGCGAGCGGGACGTCAGAGCCTGGCCGGCTATCGCGATGGCGTCGAGCGCGAAAGCCAGGGTGGAGACGAGGGTGACCGCGATCTGCTGCGCGGCCAACGCGGCATCCCCCTGGGACGTGGCGACAAGCGTGGCGATCAGCAGTGCCGCGCGAAGGGTGAGGGTGCGCAGTACGAGCGCGCTGCCGGCGCGGGCAGCCTCGGCGATCCCGGCGCGATGCGGACGCAGGTCCGCGTGGTGGGCGCGCGCCCCACGGACCACGACGAGCGCGAGGTACGCCGCCGCGGCCCACTGCGCGATCGTGGTGCCGATGGCGGCGCCGACCAGCCCGAGGCCGGCGCCGTACACCAGCAGCATGCTCAGCACGGCGTTGAGGACGTTGGCGACGATCATCACGACCAGCGGCGTACGAAGGTCCTGCAGGCCACGCAGCACGCCGGTCGCGGCAAGGACGACGAGCATCGCCGGGATGCCGAGGGCGGCCACGGCAAGATAGCTCACCGCGGCGCTGGCCACCGGCGCCGAGGGACCGAACCAGGAGGTGATGGCGGGTGCTCCCGCTGAGCAGGCGAACGCGGCTGCACCGCCGAGAACGAGAGCAAGCCAGATGCCGTTCATCCCGGTCGCCATCGCTCCGCGCAGGTCACCGGCGCCAAGGTGGCGTCCGACCGAGGCGGTGGTGCCATAGGCGAGGAACACGCACAGGCCGACGACCGTCTGCAGGACGGTCGCGGCGATGGCCAGACCGGCGAGCGATGTGGTGCCCAAGTGGCCGACGATGGCGGTGTCGACGAGCAGCATGAGCGGCTCTGAGACAAGAGCGGCGAAGGCGGGAACGGCGAGCCGAAAAATTTCTCGATCCCTGGGTCCGAATCGAGGACGCTTGCCGATCACCGGGTCTACTGTACGGACTACCGGCTACCCGTGGCGTAAGGGTCAGTGTCCGCTGATGACCGTGACACATCCCCGTGTCTGTCGTCGACCTGTCGCCCCGACGTCTTGGTTGTCGGTGGATAGCCAAATTGGTTGAAGGTATTTTGACCTCACATCGTGCCAACGGCATCGGCCCAGGTCACAGGCTGTTCGCAGACCTGCTGCCATTGACCGTCCACACCCTTGTACCCAGGCTGTGCACACGTTTCGGGCTACTTCTCCACAGTAAAGGCCGCCTCCTCCACACCCCCTGTGGAGGACCCACTAGGTGTACGAGCCGCACCGGCCTACCGTGACTCGGGCGTGGTCTACCGAGGTTGTCGGTGCCTGCGCGTAACGTCCGCGACATCGGCCCCTTCGGGCCGTCGCGCCAAACGCACGAGCGGCCCACCGAGTGGTGGTCCCGATAGGTCCGGCGAGGGAGGTTCTGCGGTGAGCGTGACCGATCTGCGTGGTCGGGAGGCGTTGCCCCCCGAGCCGCCCGACGATTTCGGTTACGGCGGTAGCCAGCACGACCGGACACCACCACAGGATCACAACGCCGAGCAGTCGGTGCTCGGCGCGATGATGCTCAGCAAGGATGCGATCGCCGACGTCGTCGAGGCGGTCAAGGGCGTCGACTTCTACCGTCCCGCGCACGAGCTCGTCTTCGACGCCGTCCTCGACCTGTACGGTCGCGGCGAGCCCGCCGACGCGGTGACGGTGTCCGCTGAGCTGCAGCGCCGGGGTGAGCTGGCCAAGGTCGGCGGCGCTCCGTACCTCCACACCCTGGTCGCCGGTGTCCCGATCGCGGCCAACGCCGGCTACTACGCCCACATCGTGCGCGAGAAGGCGATCCTGCGGCGCTTGATCGATGCGGGCACCAAGATCGCGCAGATGGGTTTCGCCGGCGAGGGCCAGATCGACGACGTGGTCGACCGGGCGCAGGTCGAGGTGTTCAACGTCACCGACCAGCGCACCAGCGAGGACTACGCGCCGCTGTCGGAAATCATGGAGGCGACGTTCGACGAGCTGGAGTCGATCAGCGCCCGGGACGGCAAGATGTCCGGCGTCCCGTCAGGTTTCGTCGACCTCGACCGTTTCACCAACGGCTTCCACCCCGGCCAGATGATCGTGGTGGCCGCCCGCCCCGGTGTCGGCAAGTCGACGCTCGGTCTGGACCTGTGTCGCTCGGCGTCGATCAAGCACGGCATGACGACGGCCATCTTCTCGCTGGAGATGAGCCGCGTCGAGATCACGATGCGGTTGTTGTCCGCCGAGGCGCGTGTCTCCCTGACCGAGATGCGGTCGGGCTCCCTCGACGACGGCGCGTGGGCCAAGCTCGCCCGGCGGATGGGCGAGGTGTCCGAGGCGCCGCTGTTCATCGACGACTCCCCCAACATGACGATGATGGAGATCCGGGCCAAGGCCCGGCGGCTCAGGCAGCGGCACGACCTCAAGATGATCGTGATCGACTACCTGCAGCTGATGACCTCCGGCAAACGGGTGGAGTCGCGTCAGGTCGAGGTGTCGGAGTTCTCTCGCCAGATCAAGCTGCTGGCCAAGGAGCTTCAGATCCCGATCGTCGCGATCAGCCAGCTCAACCGCGGTTCGGAGCAGCGCACCGACAAGCGGCCGATGCTGTCGGACCTGCGTGAGTCGGGCTCGATCGAGCAGGACGCTGACATGGTGCTGCTGCTGCACCGGCCCGACATGTACGAGCCCGAGTCCGAGCGCGCCGGCGAGGCGGACATCCACATCGCCAAGAACCGCTCAGGCCAACCCGGGACCACCACGCTCGTGTTCAAGGGCCACTACTCCTGCTTCGTCGACATGGCCAAGGAGTTCGGCTGAGCGGTCGACGCTACTGGGAGGGCGTCGGACCCATGATCGGTCTCCACTCGCGCAGCGGCGCCGTTGTTCGCGCACCTCGGCGAGATCGGCTTGCGACGGTTGGCTCGTCGATCCACCCAGCGCACAGGAGATCTCGTCAACGCCAGCTTCGGTGACACCAAGGCTCGCGTCGCTGGATGGCTTGTCCGTGCCGCGAGCGAGAGTGGCATCCGGGTCGTGATTCCAGGCGCTCGGGAAGGGCTCGGCGAAGCAATCGGAGCGAGCATGGTGTCGGCGACCCGCCGCTGAACTCGCTGGTACGTGATGGACTTGTCCGAACCGAACCCGGCGCGGTCATCGTTCTTGCCCCCGAGCTGCTTGCAAGACGTGCGAACATCAGTCAGTGATCCTGTGAGGAGATGTCATGCTCTGCGTGTTCGACGTCAACGAGACCCTGCTCGACCTTTCGCCCTTGGACGCCGTTTTCGCTGAGCTGACCGGCTCCCCTGACGCGCGCCGCGAGTGGTTCGATCTGGTGATCCATACCGCGCTGACCGTCACCGCCACCGGAGGCTATGCGGACTTCGCCGAGATTGCCGGCGCTTGCACCGCTAGCATCGCGACCCGCTACGGCAAGCGGGCAACCGATCAGGATCGCAAGGCGGTCGGGACGGCAATGCGGTCGCTTCCCGCCCATCATGACGCGTCCTCCGCGCTCACTCGGCTACGAGCCGCGGGACTCGACCTGGTGGTGCTCGCGAACTCTCCGTTGGCGACGGTCGAGCAGCAGCTCCACAATGCCGGCCTGACGTCCCAGTTCGACCGGATCTTCTCGGCCGAGCAGGCCGGGGCACTGAAGCCGGCGGCCGCCCCCTACCGCCAGGTCATCGAGGCCCACCAGATCGACCCGGACGCAGCGATCATGGTCGCGGCGCATGGCTGGGACATCGCCGGGGCCCACGCCGCTGGCATGCGCACGGCCTTTCTCGCGCGTCCGGGAAAGATCCAGCTGCCGGGGTCACCGCCGCCCACCATGTCCGCAGGCGATCTAGATGCGCTCGCCGGGCAGATCATCGACCACACAGCCGCGACGAGTTGATCGAGCAACGCGCGGGGCCACCGCGGGTTGGGACGAGATTGAGGATGCAGAGGCCCGGACACCCGCAAGTTCGTCCCAACCGTCGACTGCTCGGAGCGAAGCCGAAAGCTGCGGATGAGCGTTCGAGCAGCCCACCTCTTGCTCGGTTTCCCGGTTCGTCGGGCTCACTCTCGCCCGGCTACGGGGTCCCGGCCAGGAACGCTGCCGTGGTTGCCACGAACGCGTCCGGGTCATCGAGCCAGGGGGTGTGCGCCGCGCCAGCTGCACGACGAGGTCGGCGTCGGGGATCAGCCGGGAGAACTCGGCCGCTCGAGCCGGTGGCGTGTTCAGGTCGAGTTCACCGGCCAGCAGCAGGGTCGGCGACGCGAAGGTCGCCAACGCGGCACGGGTGGCGTCGGGGTCGAAGGCGGCACCTGGGGAACCGTAGACCGCAGCGGCCTACTGGTTAACGCTGACTCGCCTCGGCCGCCTGATGGGCCTGTGCGGCGCCATCCCACCGACCGTAGGAGACGGCGCAACTGCTCCCCATCCGGTGCCGCGAAGGTTCGGATCCGTCGCCGCTCGTGGGCTCGCCACGGCCCATGTCTGGCGCTACTCGGAGCGAAGGCTGTAGCTGGAGATGACGTTGCCCTTGCTCGTGCGAGTCGAGCTGTCCAGGGTGAGCCGGGTCGCTGGATCGCCGGGCTCGAACAGGCGCCGTCCGGAGCCCGCGATCACGGGGTGAACCATCACGGTGAGTGAATCGAGCAGCCCGGCGAAGAGAAGCTGACGCACGACGGAGATGCTCCCGCAGACACTGATCTCTCCGCCGTCTGCCTTCTTGAGGGCGGCGACGAATTCTTCGAGAGGGCGGTCCATGAGCCGTGAGTTCTGCCACTTCAGGTCGCCGGTGAGGGTTCTGGATGCGACGTACTTCTCGACCGGGTTGATGAAGGTGCCGAAGTCGTCGTCATTCTCAGGGTTCGGCCAGTAGCTCGCCCATTCCTGATAACCGATCCGGCCGAGCAGCACGGTGTCGGTGCGGTCGGTCATGGCTGTCATTCCGGCACCCAGCTCGTCGTCGAAGCTGTCGAACTGCCACAGGTTCGGGGCTTCGACGACTCCGTCGAGGGAGTAGAACAGCCCGGCGGTGACTTGGCGCATCAGCGTTCTCCAATGGTTGTCTGCTCGATCACCAGGTCAACGTGGCAGCCCGATGTTGTAGGAGCGTACGCCGCAACCCCGGCGACGAGGGTCTTGAACTGCCGGAACGTCGTGGTCACCCCCGACAGCTCCACCGCCGACCTCTCGAAGGCGGCGGCTACCGCGTCCCTCCCGTTCAGATCCTCGGCCCCACCAACGTCCAGGTGACGTCGTCACGCAGGTGCGACGTTGCGTGACCCCGCCGGTCACTACGGACGTGGAAGGTGTCTCCACCTCACAGCCGCGCCTCAGCGGACAGGGAACATCATGCACACAGGTTTCAAACGGATCATGGTCAGCGTCGGATCGGCCGCCGTTCTTCTCGGGGTCACGACCCCAGGGTCCACGGCCCGCTCGCCGGGCAACGATGCCGGTCATCTCCGGACACGACTGCGCAGCCCCGGATCGCGCTGATCCTTGACTACGCCAACCGGATCCTTTAGGGCCGTAGCGCTGTCGAGGCTGATCACTACCGGTCGGGTGACTTCCGACCCTCGCCAGCACCCGAGGTCGACCCCTACCACGAGGTCGTCACGAATGGCACGCTGCGCGACGCGCCCAACCGGTTCGTCCTCGGCAACGCCAACAAGGGCTGGCACGTCCACACCACCAACCAGCACAGCCAGGGGTGGACCAACGTCTACGTCCCCAACGCCAAGCGATGGGGCTGGGTCCAAGACATCCACCTCTGAGCGCCGCAGCGCCGGTCCGTCTGTCACAGCACCCACGTAAACTCGCGGAGTGACGGTCAGGTCCCGCGGTTGGCGCTGGGTGCGGCGGGTCGTGGCGGCAACCAGCGCCCTCGTCCTGGTCGCCACCTGCGCGCTGTTGCTGTGGCTGCTCAA
>JACCZT010000139.1 GCA_013695785.1 Nocardioidaceae bacterium
CCCATGAGCAGGTGCGTCGATAGCGGCTGTATGACGCATTGCTGGAAAGCCGCTGGGACGAACCTGTCAGCGGTACATCAGTTCTGCCCGGAGGTCGTACACGGGTTGAACGCCCTCATCCTCGCCAGCTACATCCTGCTCAAAATGTCGGCCTTCTTGGCGGCGAATTCTTCCTCGGAGAGAACCCCGGCGTCGCGCAACTCGCCGAGCTTGCGGAGCTGCTCAATCGGGTCGGCGGCCTGCGGCGCTGGTGCTGTGGCGGTGACTGGGGCCGCTGCCGCCTGAGGCATCGGGGCAGCCCCTTCGTAGCGGCGGGTTTGGGCGTTGCGTTGGATCGCAAGGCGTGCGGCGTGCGCCGTCTCGTTGATCAAATGTTTGCCCCTCGCGGAAGTCGGGGATGTCTTCGAGCATGACAATTTCGACGCCGGTTGGCCGCTGGATGTGCACTCGAATATTGCCGACGCCACGGGCCTTCTGCGTCATCGACTGGATAACGTCGACATCTAGGACACCGGAGATCGGTACCTGCTGGGCATCAGTCCGCAGCGCGCCCTTCTCGAAGAAGAGGTAGTGCGCAGTCAATTTGTACTTACCTGCGCCGATGCCTGTCACGGGCTTGCCGACCGACTGCCAGATGGCACCGGGGTCCTTTGGCGAGACGGCAGACTGTGCCGGCGCAGCAGGTTGCGCAGGTCGCGTCTGGTTTGTCCACCACCGCTGTTCCCACATCGTTCCCACACGAGGCCGTCGACGGGGCGGCCAAGACGTCAGCCGAGAAGAATCTCCAGGTCAACGAGGGTGGGCCCCGTGGGACTCGAACCCACAACCCGCGGATTAAAAGTCCGCTGCTCTGCCAATTGAGCTAGAGGCCCGAGGCCCGGGTAAACGGTGGACGCCTCGACCCGCTTCCCATCATCGCAGACCGAGGAACGGTTTCTTCGACGGTCCCGCGGGACACTCTCGACCGCTACCTGAGAGACTCCTGCGGGACCGTCGACCAGTACCGGTCGCGGGTCGTCACCGAGGCAGCACCCCAGAATGCGGCAGTGACCCCGCGGCGGCGTACGCTTCCGTGATCTCGGCGTTACCAAGACGCCCTGACACCCCGGCCGTAGGCTGGCTCGTGCCCAGTCTGTACCAGAGCGATCACAGGAGGCCGCGACCATGCCTGAGCCGCTCGACGCGCGCCTTCGGGACGAGGACGCACTCGACGAGATCGAGATGACGAGCAACCTCATGATTGCCGCGTCCGAATCCGATGGCGAGCTGCCGCAGGACGAGATCGACCGTATCCTCGGCGTCGCCTGAGCACCTGCCGCCCTCGGGTAAGTGGCGGCCATCTCCTACGCTGATCCCGTTCACCCCCTAGCATGGTCTCGGCCATGCCCCATCTGACGGGAGTTAGTCGTGCGGTTTAGTATCCGTCCGGTTGAGTCAACGTTCTACGATCTGTTCGCCGAGGCCGCCGCACACCTGGTCGACGGAGCTGCACTACTGGCCGAGATGCTCGACGTGAGCGCCGACCGCGCCTCGATCGGCGAGAAGATGCGCGAGGCCGAGCACCAGGCCGACGAGACCACACACGCGATCATCAAGCGGGTCAACAGCACGTTCGTGACCCCCTTCGACCGCGAGGACATCTATCGTCTCGCCAGCAATCTCGATGACGTCATGGACTTCATGGAGGAGACCGTCGACCTGATCGGGCTGTACGAGGTCGGCGAGCTGCCCGCGGAGGTTGCCACACAGGTCGAGGTTCTGCAGCGCGCCACCGCGCTGACCGCGGACGCGATGCCGCGTCTGCGGACGATGAAGAACCTCGAGGAGTACTGGATCGAGATCAACCGGCTCGAGAACCAGGGTGACCGCAGCTACCGGCGGATAGTCGCCAAGCTCTTCGGCGGGTCCTACAAGTCCCTCGAGGTGCTCAAGCTCAAGGACATCGTCGACTCCCTCGAGCACGCCATCGACGCTCTCGAGTCCGTCGCCAACACCGTCGAGCAAATAGCGGTCAAGGAGTCCTGAGAGTGGACCTCGGCCTCGCCTTGGTCATTGCGGTCGTCGCGATCGCGTTGATCTTCGACTACACCAACGGCTTCCACGACGCCGCCAACGCCATCGCCACCTCGGTGTCCACCCGCGCGCTGACCCCGCGCGTGGCACTCGTGATGGCTGCGGTGATGAACTTCGTCGGCGCCTTCTTGGGTACGGAGGTCGCCGACACCGTCGGCGGGATCCTCGTCGGGCTGGACGGCGAAGGCGCCCACGGCCTCACCGTCGTCCTCGGTGCGCTCGTCGGCGCCATCGCCTGGAACCTCTTCACCTGGTACTACGGACTGCCGTCGTCCTCCTCACACGCTCTGATCGGCGGCCTCGTCGGCGCCGGCGTCGCCTCCTCCAGCACGGTCAAGTGGGACGCGATCGTCGAAAAGGTCGTCATCCCGATGATCGTGTCGCCGCTGGTCGGCTTCCTCGGCGCTTTCGCTCTGATGACCGCGATCATGTGGATCTTCCGCAAGACCAACCCCGGACGCGTCGGACGAGGCTTCCGGATGGCGCAGACCGTCTCGGCGGCGGCCATGGCGCTCGGGCACGGCCTGCAAGACGCTCAGAAGACGATGGGCGTCATCTTTCTCGCACTCCTGGCCAGCGGGCGCTACTCCCAAGAAGACGGAATCCCGTTCTGGGTCAAGCTCTCCGCCGCAGCCGCCATCTCCCTCGGTACGTACTCCGGTGGGTGGCGCATCATGCGGACCCTCGGCCGCCGCATCATCGACCTCGACCCGCCCAAAGGCTTCGCCTCCGAGGCAGTCGCGGCGACCGTGCTGTACGTGATGGCGATCGGTCTGTCGGCGCCGGTCTCGACCACCCACACGATCACCTCGTCCGTCATGGGTGCAGGTGCGACCAAGAGGTTGAGCGCCGTCCGATGGGGGGTCGCGCGAAGCATCATCATCGCGTGGATCGTGACCATCCCTGCCGCTGCCCTCGCCGCCGCCGGGACGTACGGCGTGGCCCAGCTGTTCCTGCCATAGCCCCACCTGGTGGCCTCAGGGCGCGCGATGGACCTCGACGGCGACGACCTCCCCCCGACGGTGGTGCACCACCGCCAGCTCGCCGGTCTGGAGCTCGGTATCGGGCAACCTGAGCGCCTCGAACACCGACGGCAGCACCGGCCGGTTCGAGCACGCCAGCACCGGCGGCTTGTGCTCGAGCAGTGCGTCGACCGCCCGTGCCACCGCAGACCTGGGGGGCTCCTTCGCCGGCTTCTGGGCCAACCTGGAGTCCAGCGCGATGTAGGTGGCCGCCTTCTCGGCGTACGGCTCGATGGTACTCACGCACCGTGCCGTGTCGCTGCTGACGAGGTGCTCGACGCCGTACGCTGCGAACATCGCGACGAGGGCGCTGGCGCGCTCCCTGCCCGCACGGGACAGCGGGCGATGTACGTCATCACCGCTCCAGTCCTCGCGGTCCTCCGCCTCGGCGTGCCGGACGATGACCAGCGTGCGCGTCTTGTGCGCACCGCCGGCGTGGGCCTGCGCGAACGCCTCGAGGACTTCTCGGTCGCGCTCGTACGTCAGCAGGTCTGTGACTGAGGGAGCGCCTACCCATCGGACCTCGTCGACCTCGACGTTGGCGGCGTAGTCGGTGGCGTCGACACCGCCGGTGACCCGCGCCGACCAGTACGTCACGTCCTTGGTGCCCTGGCTGGTCTCGTAGGAGAGCTCGAGCAGCGGCACGCCCAAGCGCACCTGCGCGCCGGTCTCCTCCCGCACCTCTCGGACAGCGGTAGCCGGCAGCTCCTCACCGGCGTCGGCCTTGCCCTTGGGGAATGTCCAGTCGTCGTACTTCGGACGGTGCACCAACAGCAGCTCCAGCTGGCCGAACCCCGACAGCGTGCGACCGGAGGCGCGTTTGGACTTGCGCCACGCGACCGCGCCCGCAGCCGCAATGCGTCGCTGAGTCTGCACGCGCCGTAGTGTCTCAGGTGCAGGTGAACGGCGCCGCAACGGCGTCGAGCCCGCCGCCGAGCCGCATGAGGATGAGCGTTGCGCAGATCGCTCGTGGCGCTGGTGGTGCTGGTCCTCGCCCTCACCGCCGCGGTCGCCACCACCTGGAGCGGTCCCGACCCCCCGTGCCGCGCTGGTCGCCGCGCTCGACGGCGTACCCGCCGAGACCGCCACCGCGAGCTTCACCGACTGGAGACAGATCAGGACGCGCCTCGCGCCGTCAGTGGGCGATGACGGCGACCCGTCCGCGCTGCTCGCCGCGGCGTACGACCAGGACCTCTCGGCGGTCTCGGTGCTCGCCGGCAGTGTTGAGGTGATGGCGGACGAGAACGGCTGGACCGTGCTCGACACCGACTGGGAGATGTACTCGCAGTCGCGGACCGGCGCTGTCATCGTCCTCGCGCTGGGGCCGCGGCTGTCCGCGGACACGGTGGTCGCGGGCCTGCGTCAGGTGGGCTATGCCGAGCCCGCCGCGGGGACGAGCAACAGCGGGGTGTGGACAACGTCCGGTGCCACTGCCACAACGGTCCAGGGCGTCTCGCCGCGGCTCGCGAACGTCGCCGTGCTTGCCGAGGAAGGCCTGGTCGTAGCCTCGGACAGTACGGACTTCGCCGAAGGCACGATTCGCGTCGCACAGGGCGAGGCAGAGAGCCTGGGCGATGTCCCCGCCGGCGCGGACGTCGCGGCGCCGTTGGTCGGCTCAGCGGTCGCGGTCGTGCACTCGGCGGCGAACGGCTGCGCCACCGGCTCCTACGTCGACGCCGACACCGGCGATGCGAACCAGGCGGAGCTCGCCGCGAATGCCGCCGGCGGGCTCACCCCCCCACCAGGGCCCGGGGCTCGGGCTGCAGGAGAAGTCCGGCGCGCCGCACCTGTTGGTCACGATGCGCTTCTCATCGGCGCAGACCGCTCAGACCCAGGCCGCCGTACGCACCCGTCTCACCGCCGGTGAGGCGGTCGGACAGGGCGGCACCTTCGCCGAACGCTTCAGCCGCGTCGACGCCGAGGTCGACGGCGACGTGGCGTTGCTGGACCTGCGGCTCGCCAGCATCAACACCCAAGCGCTGTCCGACCTCGGCGAGGGTCCGCTGCTGTTCGCGTGGTGCGGACTGGCGGGCGACGACACCTGACCGGCATCGGTTCAGGTTCGGCGGGCGCGGCGGGTGCGGCCCTGCTCGATCAACCACTCCTGCAGGTCGCACAGCGGTTCACCGTCCGGTCCCCGGTGCCGGCGCAGCCACGTACCGTCGGCTTGCAGGTGCCAGGCTGCGGTGCCGTCGTCTGCTGAGACGGCAAGGATCCTCCCGATCTCCTCCACGTGCGCCGGCGTGGGGATACGGATCAACGTCTCGACGCGGCGGTCGAGGTTGCGGTGCATGAGATCGGCCGACCCGATCCAGGCCTGGGGTTCGCCGCCGTTCTCGAACCAGAACGCCCGGCTGTGCTCGAGGAACCTGCCCAGGATGCTGCGCACCGAGATGTTCTCGGACATGCCGGGTACGCCAGGGCGCAACGAGCAGATGCCGCGGCTGATGATGTCGACCGGGACGCCCGCCTGCGAGGCGCGGTAGATGGCGTCGATGAGGGTCTCGTCGACCAGCGCGTTGACCTTGATGCGTATCCGCGCCGGCCGGCCGGCCGCGTGGTGATCGACCTCGCGCTCGATCCGTTCGAGCAGTCCGGAGCGTACGGTCGCCGGTGCCACCATCAGGCCGCGGTAGTCCTCGTGCCGCGAGTAGCCGGACAGGTTGTTGAAGAGGTCGCTGAGGTCGTCGGCGATATCGGAGTTGGACGTCAGCAGTCCCAGGTCCTCATAGAGACGCGCCGTCTTGGGGTTGTAGTTGCCGGTACCGACGTGGGCGTAGCGGCGAAGGCCGTTGGGCTCGTCGCGCACCACGAGCGCGAGTTTGCAGTGCGTCTTGAGCCCGAGGAGGCCGTAGACCACGTGACAGCCCGCGCGCTCGAGCTTTCGCGCCCAGCGGATGTTGGCCTGCTCGTCGAAACGCGCCTTGATCTCAACGATCACCAGCACCTGCTTGCCCGCGCGCGCTGCCTCGATGAGTGCGTCGATGATCGGGGAGTCGCCGGATGTGCGATAGAGGGTCTGCTTGATGGCGAGGACGTGCGGGTCGGCCGCGGCCTGCTCGATGAAGCGCTGCACGGTCGTGGCGAACGAGTCGTACGGGTGGTGGACCAGGAGGTCGCGCTCGCGCAGCACCGCGAAGATGTCGGCGGGGCTCGAGGACTCCACCTCCGACAGGTGCGGGTGGGTGCCAGGGACGAACGCGTCGAAGCTAAGCTCCGGGCGGTCCAGGTCGGCGATCTGGGTCAGGTCGGCGAGGTCCAGGGACCCCGACAGCCGGAACACCTCGTCCTCGCTGATGTCGAGCTCGGAGACGAGCAGGTCCAGGATCTCGTCGTCGATCGACTCGTGCACCTCCAGGCGTACCGGCGGGCCGAACTTGCGTCGCAGCAGCTCCTGCTCGAGCGCCTTGAGGAGGTTTTCGGTGTCGTCCTCCTCGACCTCGAGATCCTCGTTGCGCGTGACCCGGAAGGTGTGGTGCCCCTTGACCTGCATGCCGGGGAACAACAGGTACAGGTGCGCCGCGATGACATCCTCCAGCGGCACGAACCGGCCGGGACCGACCGACATCCAGCGCTCGAAGATCGGCGGCACCTTCACGCGGGCGAAGTGCTCCTTGCCGGTGTCGGGGTTGACGACGACGACGGCCAGGTTGAGCGAGAGCCCGGAGATGTACGGGAACGGGTGCGCTGGGTCGACGGCGAGCGGGGTGAGGACCGGGAACACGCGGGTACGCAGGTGCTCGCTCGCCTCGGCCTGCTCGGCGTCGGTCAGATCCTTCCAGAGCAGCATGTTGATGCCCGCGTCGGCGAGGGCCGGCATGAGATCGTCGCGCAGCAGCGTCGCCTGCCGCAGCATCAGGTCGTGACTGGCCTGCAGGCTGTTGCGGAGCACGTCCCGGGGGCTGAGCCCGCTCGCGGCACGCACCGCGACACCGGCGACGATCCGTCGCTTCAGGCCAGCGATGCGCACCATGAAGAACTCATCGAGGTTGCTCGAGACGATGGCCGCGAACCTGACCCGTTCCAGCAACGGCAGGTCGGGTTGCTCGGCCAGCTCCAGCACGCGGGAGTTGAAGGCGATCCAGGACAGCTCGCGGTCCAAGAACCTGTCGGCGGGAAGCGACGCGTCGGTGAGGACGTACGGCGGGTCGATGTCGAAGGAGTCCGGGGAGGCGGGGGCAGAGTCGGTCAGGACGTCATCGCCTGTGATGACGGTGTCGGTGTCCATGGGACTGATGGTGCCACCGCAACGTGAACACCGCCTGAACAACGGATCAGCGCGCAGGGATGCCCCCTCGGGCTTTCAGATACTCACGGTATCTTGATCGCCGTGGTGAACCTGCTGCTCAGCCGCACCCTCGAAGACGTCAAAGGTCGCGCGGTGCGGGCATTGTTCCGGCTGCCGCTCGGCGTCTTGCGCGTACTGGCCGGCAGACCCGTCGTCATCGACGGCAAGACCCTCGACCCGGAGATGCAGCTCATCCTCAAGCTGCAGAACCTCGAGGGGCCGGACTTCGCCGCGTTGCCGATCGGCCGTGGCCGCCGTGCCCTCGTCGCAGGCGCCAGGATGGTCGGCGGCAGCCCGCCGGTGGGCTCGGTCTCCGACCGTGCCGTCGCAGGACCAGAGGGCGAACTGATGCTGCGGTTCTACACGCCTCGCGATGTCACCGCGACGTCGCCGGCGCTGCTGTACATCCACGGCGGCGGCTTCGTCTACGGCGACCTCGACAACTACGACGCCGTGTGCCGGTTCCTCGCCGAACGCGCCGGGGTACGCGTCGTCGCCATCGACTACCGGTTGGCACCAGAGCACGGCTTTCCGGCCGCCGTCGACGACGTCCTGGCGGCGTACCGATGGGTGGTCGAGCACGCCGAGGGACTCGGCATCGATCCTGAGCGGGTCGCGGTCGGTGGGGACAGCGCCGGAGGCAACCTGGCCGCGGTGGTGGCCCAGCAGACTGTCGGGTCAGATGCCGCGCCGGTGTTCCAGCTGCTCATCTACCCCCTGACGGACATGGCCGAGGTATGGCCGAGCCGCAAGTCGTTCGCCGACGGGTTCTTCTTTTCCACCTTGTTCCGGGACGTCATCGACACCCACTACACCGCCTCGGCGCCGGACCGCTGGGACCCGCGGATCTCACCTTTGTACGGGGACGTGACCGGAGTCGCGCCGGCGTACCTGGTCACCGCCGGTTTCGACCCGCTGCTGGACGAGGGCAAGGCGTACGCCGACAAGCTCGCGGACGCCGGTGTGCAGGTGGAATACGTCTGCGAGGAGGGACTGATCCACTCCTTCGCCAACATGGTCTCGCTGGGACGCTCTGGCCCCGAGGCCATGGCGCGAGCCGCCGAAGCCCTGCGCCGCGGCCTGGCCCGCTGACCCTCTCCGGCAGCCACTTCTCCCCGCTGAGCCTTACGCGCGGTGCGTTGGGACTTACCGTTCAGCCGCGACACGCCGCCTTGTGAACCAACGTCGGTAAGTCTCAGGGAAGAGGTTGGGTGCGGTAGAGGACGTCGCGCGCTGCCTCGGCGAAGCCCTGCCTGCCGTACAGCGCGAGCGCCGCTTCGTTGTCACCCTCGACGTAGAGCGTGATCGTCGACACCCCGAGCCCGGCGAGGTGTGCGATGCCGGCCTGCGTCATCAGCGTGCCGAACCCCTGGCCCTGCGCGTCGGGGTGGACACCCAGGACGTAGATCTCGCCCTCGGTTGGGGCTCCCGGCGCCGGGGTCGCGGCCTTCGTCCAGTGGAACGCGACGAGCTCGCCGGTCGCCTCACGCTCGGCGACGAAGAAGCCGTCGGCATCGAACCAGTCGCTCGCCATCCGCCGCGCCAGGTCTCGTTGGTCCATCGCGCGCTGCTCTGGGTGGTGGACGAACGACCGCGCGTTGAGCGCGAGCAGCGCGACGTCGTCCTCCCCTGGGCGGTACGTGCGCACGCGGAAGCCTGCTGGTGGCTGGCGTACGGAGGGCGTCGAGCCGTCCAGGTCGAGTGCGAGCTTGAGGAGCGTACGAACCGGCGCGAAGCCGTGCAGGTCGCCCAGGCGGGCCGAGCCGGGCAGGTCACCGTGCGCCCACACCTGCATGGGCGTCGGGTCGGCGCCTGGGGCCGACGCGAGGAGGGCGGCGACGAGTGCGCTTGCGATGCCGCGGCGGCGGTGGTCGGGGTCGACGACGCACTCGGCTTGCACGAACTGGTCGGCCCCGTCGCCGTGGTGTGAGGCGAAGAGGTAGCCGATCGGTGCTGTGTCGCCGGCTTGCAGGTGCAGGTACGTCCCCACGCCGGGGTCGCGCAGCGCCAGCCGGGTCGCTTCGTTGAGCGGTGACACCCCATCCCGCGCGGCCGCGCGATCGGCGAGCGCGAGCACCTCTCGTACTTCGTCGGCGTGGAGGGTGGCGGCGGAACGGATCTGCGGCGCGGTCACGCCGACCACGCTACCGGCAGGTGGCGGGCGTCAGCCGAGCCATCCCGGAGCGACGATCACTCCCCAGGCGAGCCCGAGGGAGAACATCCCGACGAGCCAGGCAGCGACGAAGGCGAGGGCGCCCATGTTGATCGGCAGCACGGTACCGAGACGAACAGCGCGACAAGGGCAAGGATCGACACCCATTCCGGTGACACGCGTTCCGACCTCCGCAGACTCGGGGGAGTGTGGTGTGACGTACGTTACATCTGCCGCGGCGTGCTGACGGGCCAGCGCTCCCGACCAGATCCCGAGCGCACGTCGGGGCGCTCGTCATCGTCATCGTCGTCGGCGACGTCGGCGACGCGGCGCGTCTCACGGGTGGCCGACGCTACGAACCG
>JACCZT010000134.1 GCA_013695785.1 Nocardioidaceae bacterium
GGGTCGGGCCGGCCCGACCCGACGGCCTCCACCCGCTCGCGACGGTCTACCAAGCCGTCGACCTGTGTGATGAGGTCCGTGCCGCCGCCGCCCGCGACGACGCTCTGACCGTACGCGTCAGGTTCGACGGCGACCGGCCCGGCGAGGGTGAGGTACCCCTCGACCACCACAACCTCGCCGTCCGCGCGGCGTCGCTGCTACGCGATGCCTTCGAGGTGACCGACGGTGCCGCCCTGACGATTCGCAAGTCCATCCCCGTGGCGGGCGGGATGGCCGGTGGCTCCGCCGACGCCGCCGCTGCCCTGGTCGCGTGCGACGCCCTCTGGGGCACCAACGCCTCCCGGGGGCAGCTGGAGGAGATCGGTGCCGTGCTCGGCAGCGACGTCCCGTTCTGCCTGCACGGCGGCATCGCCATGGGCGACGGGCATGGTGAACAGGTGAGCCCGGTCCTGGCGCGCGGCTCGTACCAGTGGGTGTTCGCGATCGCCGCCACCGGGCTGTCGACGTCGCAGGTGTTCGCGGAGTTCGACCGTCTCAACGCCGAGCGGGACGTACCCCCGCCCTCGGTCAGCGAGGACCTGATGACGGCCCTGCGCGCAGGCGACGCGCCCGCGCTCGGCAAGGCGTTGTCCAACGACCTGCAGGAGGCCGCGCTCGGCCTCCGCCCCGAGCTCTGCGAGGTCCTGGCGATCGGCCGGGAGTGTGACGCGCTCGGGTCGCTCGTCTCAGGATCGGGGCCGACCGTCATGTTCTTGGCCGCGGACGACCAGCACGCCATGGATGTCGCCGTCGCCCTCGCCAGCTCCCAGGTCTGCGCCGACGTCGTCCAGGCGCACGGCCCGGTGGCGGGGGCACGGCTTGTCTAACCTGGTCAATCTCGAGCAGGTGCACAAGGCGTACGGCATCCGGCCCCTGCTCGAGGGAGTCAGCCTGGGCGTGGCAGCCGGGGACAGGATCGGTGTCGTCGGCCGCAACGGCGGCGGCAAGTCGACGCTGCTGCGCATCCTGGCCAGGGTCGAGGCGCCCGACCGCGGCCGGGTCACGCACAACAGAGGGCTGCGGGTCGGTCACCTGCACCAGCGCGACGCCCTCGACGACACCCACTCGGTGCGCGAAGCCGTGCTGCGCGGTCGCGCCGACCACGAGTGGGCCGCCGATCCGCGCACCCGCGAGGTGGTCCAGGTGCTGCTCGCCGACATCGGTCTCGATCGCGAGGTCGCCGGGCTGTCCGGCGGCGAGCAACGCCGATCATCCCTCGCGCGGCTACTGCTCGAGGACGCCGACCTGCTCGTGCTCGACGAACCGACCAACCACCTCGACATCGATGCCATCGCCTGGCTCGCGACGTACCTCACCGCGCTCAAGGCCGCACTCGTCGTCGTGACCCACGACCGGTGGTTCCTCGACGCCGTCTGCAGCACGACGTGGGAGATCCACGACGGCGTCATCGACGCCTACGACGGCGGGTACGCCGCCTACGTCCTTGCCCGGGCCGAACGGGACCGGCAAGCCGCGGCCACGTCGTCGCGCCGCCACAACCTCATGCGCAAGGAGCTCGCCTGGCTCCGCCGCGGTGCTCCGGCCCGTACCTCCAAGCCCAGGTTCAGGGTCGACGCGGCGAGCGCGCTCATCGCCGACGAGCCGCCGCCACGTGACCGGCTCGAGCTCGAGCGGTTCGCCACCGCGCGACTCGGCAAGGACGTGCTCGACATCGAAGGAGTGTCGCTGGCTCGCGGCCCCCGGCTGCTGCTCGACGGCGTCACCTGGCGGCTGGGCCCCGGCGACCGAGTCGGTCTCGTCGGCGCCAACGGGACCGGCAAGAGCAGCGTCCTGGGGCTGCTCGACGGCGACCTCGCGCCCGACGCCGGGCGGGTCAAGCGTGGGCGTACGGTGCAGCTGGCCGTCCTGTCCCAGACGCTGGAGGAGATGGACACCACCGAGCGTGTCCTGGACTCCGTCAAGGGCAACGAGATCACCGCGTCATCGTTGCTCGAGGGTTTCGGGTTCACCGGTGACCTGCTCACCTCGCGCATCTGTGACCTCTCCGGCGGTGAACGTCGGCGCCTGCAGATCCTACGGTTGCTGCTCGAGGAGCCCAACGTGCTGCTGCTCGACGAGCCGACCAACGACCTCGACATCGAGACCTTGACAGTGTTGGAGGACTACCTCGACCGATGGCCGGGGACCCTGGTCGTCGTCTCACATGACCGGTACTTCCTCGAGCGGGTCACCGACGTCGTCCACGCGATGCCCGGTGACGGCACGCTCGTGATGCTGCCCGGAGGCGTCGAGGACTACCGGCCGTCGCCGCCCACACCGGCCGGCGCGACGTCGTACGACGGACAACGCGCAAGCGGTTCGAGCGCCGCCCCCGGTGCGGCCGAGCGCCGGACGGCCCGCAAGGACCTCGCCCGCGTCGAACGCCGGCTAAGCAGACTCGCCCTGACCGAAGGTGCGCTCGAGCAGCAGATGGCCGATGCCGGCGCGGACTACCAACAGCTCGCGGCGCTGCAGGAGTCGCTGGGGGGTCTGCGAACCGAGCGCGAAGAACTCGAGGAGCGGTGGCTCCAGATCGCTGATGCGGCCGACGACTCTGGCTGACGTCGCCGGATCCACCTCAGGCGGAGTCGAAGGGTGTCACGAGCGTGCGCAGCAGGTCCGCGAGGCGGTCGGACTCCGGGCCCGAGAGCTGCGACAGCAGCAGGTGCTCGCGTTGAAGCAACGCCTCGAGGGCGCCATCGACGGTACGTCGCCCGGCCGCGGTCAGGCGTACCTGCACTCCGCGGCGGTCACGCGGATCAGGCAGGCGTTCGACGAGTCCACGCGCGGCGAGGCGGTCGACGCGGTTCGTCATCGTCCCGCTCGTCACCATCGTCTCGCGGATCAGCTGGCCAGGTGAGAGCTGGTACGGCTCGCCGGAGCGGCGCAGCGCGGACAGCACGTCGAACTCCCAGGATTCGAGCTCATGGGCTCCGAAGGCTTGGCTGCGGGCCCGGTCGAGGTGGCGCGCCAGACGAGAGACGCGGCTGAGTACACCCATCGGCGACACGTCCAGGTCCGGACGCTCGCGATGCCACGCCTCGAGAAGGCGATCCACCTCATCACTCATGAAGCCAATCATAGGCGTCGAGATTCTTGACATCGAGAATCTCGACGCGGTTTCCCGCCATGTGATGTATCTTGACATCAAGACACATTCACAGAAAGGCACCCCCATGCCGCAATGGGACCCCACGGCGTACCTCGCGTTCTCCGGTGAACGCAGCCGCCCGTTCCTCGACCTGATCGCCCGGGTGCCGGGCGACCCAGCCACGATCGTCGACCTCGGGTGCGGACCGGGACACCTGATGCCGGTCCTGCGCGCCCGCTGGGCGGGGGCGCGCAT
>JACCZT010000141.1 GCA_013695785.1 Nocardioidaceae bacterium
CTGGTTCCAGTGAGGCATCGACATCCCGTGCGTGTTGCGGTAGGAGGCGCGCTCGGGGGGAGACCAGTCCTCCAGGAGTTCCTCGGCGACTCGGTAGACCTCGACGCCGAGGGGTCGACAGACGTCGAGCGGGTCGCGTGCGTCGGGACCCCACAGCGGCACTGACAGATCCCCGCCGGGACACGTCGACAGCGCGACAAGCAGATCAGTCTCGGCGAAGAGCTCGAAGAAGTCACCGGCCTTGGCGGGGCACGCCTTCATGAAGTACTTGTCCTCGTCGTTGAGTCCGGTGCACTGGAACACGTTCAGAACATCGTGGATGTCGAACTCAGTGAGCCCGTAGGGGAGGACCGCCCGCACCAGGTTCGAGTGGCAGTGGAAGTCGAAATCGTCGCCGGTCAGCATCCGGTTGACGTAGGGGTCGCAGCGGGTGCCGAGGGTGTCGTGAACCCGGCCACCCTCTCCGTCGACGCCGTAATCAGCGAGGGTGTCGAGAGTGACGGTGGCGAGCGGCCGGAGATAGGGCAGCGTCGACCACAATCGGTCGTATGTGGTGAGGTGCGCCGCTTGTAGTTGACGCGTTCGCGCGGCCCAGAACCTTTCGCGGGGGTTGTGCAGGTTCCACACGTTCAGGTCGCCGACCTGCGGTCCCTCGACGGCGACGATCCGGCACACGTGCCCCGCCGGCACCTCCCACGCCCGCCCGGAGCGGATCGGGAGCGTGAAGGACTCCACCAGTTCCCGGGAGGCCGTCGTCGCGCCGACGCGCCGGTAGAAATCCCGGTCGACGTCGAGCGAACCGCCCTTGGTCGCCTGGTACGCGGCTTCCATAACCATGCCCTGCCCTTCTCGATACTGACAACTTACCTAGCGCCACTGGGAACGGACGGCGTCAACGACGAGAGCCTCGGAGTCGTCGAGGTAGCGATTCAGCTCATGGACCGCCTCGTCACGCCGACCGCTCAGGACCAGCTCGGCGATTTCGCGGTCCCGGACGATCCACTGCAGCTGGAAGCTGCCCTCGTCCTTCATCACCGCGAAAGCCAGCCGTAGTTGGGCGAGAAGGGTGCCGCAGAAGGCGTTCAGTCGTGCAGAATCTGACAATCCGACCAGCGCCCGGTGGAAGTCGAGGCTGGCCGTTCCGACCTTCCCCCACTCCCGGCGCGCCATGGCCTCCTCCGCGCGGCGTACCGCGATCTCGACCTCAGCGAGCAGCGCTTCTGTTGCGAGGGCGCTGAAGACGACCGCCGAGCACTCCACCACTCGCCGGACCTTGTAGATGTCACGCACATCGTGCGCCTTAAGTCGTCGAACGGCGCTGCCGCTGTGCAGTCGGGACTCGACGAGCCCCTCGGCGACAAGCAGGCGAAGGGCATCACGGATCGTGTTGCGCGAGACGCCGAATCGCTCGGCCGCGCGCTGGTCGCGCAGGGGGGTGCCCGGCAACAGCCGTCCCTCCTGGATTTCCTGTCGGAGCGAGGTGGCCACGCGATCTGCTGTCGAAGTGCCGCTGGCGAGGGGCCGGGAGGCGCGAGAGAGGTCAACTGTCACGGTCATCACTGTAGACATATTGCTCAACAATTACCACCGAACGTCCCCTGCAAGTACGCGAGCTCCCGCGAATTTACTGCAATACAAGCCAATGCAGCGACACGCGGTTGACAGGATTGTTCAACGATCTGTAGTCTCGGGAACATGACTAGTCCGCAGCACTTCAGGCACGGCACCCGCATCTTCAGCCTCGCGACGGCGTTCCTCACCGCCGCACTCTTGATGGCCGGGTGCGGCGCAGGCGATGGGGAGACGGGCTCGTCGAGCGCGTCGGACTCGACGCTGCGCGTCGGTTCTGATCTGACCTATCCGCCGTACACGTATCTTGAGGATGGGCAGCCTGCCGGCTTCGACCCGGATTTCGTGGACGCGCTCGGCAGGGAGATCGACCGAGAGCCGCAGGTCCAGGACATCCGTTTCGAACAGCTGATCGCGAGCCTGAAGAGCAATCGGATCGACGTGATTGCATCGGCCCTGTACATCACTGCGGAGCGCGCGCAGGAAGTGGAGTACATCCCGTACTTCACCACGGGGAACTCGATCGTGGTCGCCAGTGACGGTGAGCCGCTGGCCGATGCTCAGGATCTCTGCGGCTTGTCGGTCGGCGTGATCAAGGGCGGGGACATCGTCCAACGGCTCCGTGAGGATGCAAGCGCGGAATGCGAGGAGGCGGGCGAAGAGCCAGTCGATGTCTCCGAGTTCACCACAGATCCAGAGGCGACGCAGGCGTTGATTTCCGGCCAGGTCGACGCCCAGGTCACCGACGCGGCGGTCGCGAAGGAGGCGGTCGAGAAGACGTCCGGTCAACTGACGATAACGAGCGAAGCGCTGCTCTACCCCATCCCCGTCGGGCTTGCGGTAGACAAGGAAAACACCGAGTTGGCCGCAGAGATCCGCGCCGGCTTGAAGGAGATGCGCGATTCCGGCGAGTACGCCGAACTGCTTGATAACTACAACCTGCAAGAACCCGACCAGGCCCGCGTGGACGACATCCTCGGCTCCTGACGCCTGCAGAGCAGACACCGCACCCGGAGACTCATATGGACTGGAAGTACATCCTCGGACTGTTCGCCAACAGGGACCTCTGGACGGCGGCGCTGGTCGTGGTCCAGCTCGCGGTCCTGTCCTGGGTTCTCGCCACCGCGCTCGGTCTCATGCTCGCGCTCGCCAAACAGTCGCGCAGTCGACTGCTGCGGTGGCCCGCGGCGGTCTACGTATGGTTCTTCCGCAGCCTTCCACTGCTCGTCCTGCTGATCTTCGTCTACAACGCGCCCCAGATCCTGCCCTCCCTGCAACCCTTGCTGGGGTCGCCGTTCGTCGCTGGCCTGGTCGCGATGGTGCTCTCGGAGACCGCCTATATCGCCGAGATCCACCGTGGGGGTCTGATCTCGGTTGCCGGCGGGCAGGGCGAGGCCGCGCGCGCCCTCGGCATCCCCTGGCGGGGAGTGCAACGCCACATCGTGGTTCCACAGGCGTTCCGCGTAGCCTTACCTGCGCTGGGCAACGAGTTCGTCATGATTCTCAAGCTGACCTCACTCGTCTCGGCGATCTCGTTGGCGGAGCTCCTGCTCGTGGGCCAGCGTCTCTATACCCAGAACTTCAAGGTGTTGGAGACGTTGCTTGCCGTCGCCATCTACTACGTCCTCCTCGTGACCATCTTCGATCAGCTCCGCGCCTTCCTGGAGCGCCACCTTGATGTCCGACGCAGGACAGCCGACCGCACGACACCCGGACCCGACCCGATCGAGGCGGCTGACGTGGAAGACCCACCCACCCCGCGAGCCCCGCGAGCACACGACGGCGAAGTCGTCTTCGACGTACGCAACGCGCACAAGGCCTTCGGTGACCTGACCGTACTGAACGACGTCAGTCTGAAAGTCCACCGCGGTGAGGTGGTAGCGATCATTGGGCCATCGGGGTCGGGAAAGACGACATTGATCCGGACATTGAACGCGATGGAGCTCATCGACGACGGGGAAGTACTTCTTGCCGGGGAGCCGATGGCCTATCGGAAGAGCGCAGAAGGGCACATCACCCCGGTTTCGGATCGGGACGCGTCCCGGCAGCGAAGACGAGTCGGAATGGTGTTCCAACAGTTCAACCTCTTCCCCCACCAGACCATTCTGGAAAATGTCACGCTCGCTCCGAACCATCTGCGCCTCGACTCGCCCCGCCAGACTGAGGAGCGGGCCCGGTCGCTGCTCGCCAAAGTGGGCGTCTCCGAACTCGCCGACCAGTATCCACACCAACTGTCCGGTGGCCAGCAACAACGCGTGGCCATAGCCCGAGCGCTCGCAATGGAGCCCGAGGTCGTGCTCTTCGACGAACCGACGTCAGCGCTCGACCCTGAGCTCGTCGGTGAGGTCCTACAGGTGATGACTGCCCTCGCCGCCGAGGGGCTCACAATGGTGATCGTGACCCACCAGATGCGGTTCGCCCGAGAGGTCGCCGACTGGGTCGTATTCATGGATGGTGGCCGAATCGTAGAGCAGGGTCCGGCCGAACAAGTCTTCGATGCCGCCAAGCACGAACGCAGCCGACGATTCCTGGCCAGAATCACGGCATGACATGAGCGCCTTTTTGCACGTCCCGAAGGAACGCCAGCACCGCCCGCATCGGTCCACAACGCCCTCTGCACAAGACCGGCACTGACACTCAGCTCACCGGCATAGCGGAAACACGGCGCGGTTCGCCTATAGTTTACGTATGAAGACGTATTCAGATGATCGACGAAGGCAGCGTACCGCCGGCCCGCGGTCGCGCGTTGTCCACGCGGAGGCCGTCGAGCGCGCCCGCGCGACGGCACTCGACGCCGAGGAGGCGCTGGTCCTCGCGGACATCTTCGGGTTGCTGGGCGACGCCAACCGGCTGCGTCTGCTGCTCGCCCTGCTAGAGGCGGGGGAGATGTGCGTCGGCGACCTCGCCGCCGTGACCGATCACAGCGAGTCTGCCGCGAGCCATGCGTTACGGCTGCTGCGCGCGCACCGAGTCGTCGCCGTACGCCGCAGCGGGCGCCTGGCGTACTACCGCCTGGCCGACGACCATGTGCGGCTGCTGCTTGAGCTGGCGGTGGAACACGTACGCCACCCCGCGTCCGCCGAGCACGGCGCGAGGAGCTGAGAGTGGCCGAGAAGAATCACCACCACGGCGGCGCCCTGGTGACCGCCGCCGGGCGCGAACGCGGGCGACTGCTCGTCGTGCTCGGCATCTATGTCGTGATGATCGCGGCGATGGTCGTCGGCGCGTGGGCCACCGGCAGCCTCGCTCTTGTGGCCGAGGCGGGGCACGTCGCCGTCGACGGCAGCGGGGTCGCTATCGCGTTGGTCGCCTCCCGGCTCGCGACGCGGGCGCCGAGCAACACGCGGACGTTCGGCTGGATGCGCGCCGAGATCGTCGCCGCGCTCCTCAACTGTGTGCTGCTGCTGGCCCTCGGCGTCTACATCGCCTACGGCGCGCTGCAGCGGCTGGCGGACCCGCCGGAGGTGGCCGGAGGCTGGGTCATCGCTTTCGCAGTGGTCGGACTGATCGGCAACGGTGTGTCGCTGCTGCTGCTGGTACGCGGGTCGCGGACCAGCCTGAACGTACGAGCGGTGTTCCTCGAGGTCGCCAGCGATGCCATCGGAAGCGTCGCGATCATCGTCTCCGGCGTGGTCATCCTCACCACCGGGTTCCAGCGAGCCGATGCCATCGCCGCCCTGGTGATCGGCGTCGTCATCGTTCCCCGGGTGTTCGTGCTGCTGCGCCAGTCCGTCAACATCATCATGCAAGGCGTCCCTGCCGGGATCGACGTCGACGCGATCCGGACCCACATCGTCGCGATGAACGGCGTGCAGGACGTGCACAGCCTGCACGTGTGGGCCGTCACCAGCGGCGTACCGGTGATCAGCGCGCACGTCGTCGTGGACGACGACGTCATCGCCAGCGGGTCGGGTGCGGAGATGCTCGACAGGCTGGTTGAGTGCTTGCGCGGGCACTTCGAGATCGAGCACTGCACGTTCCAGATCGAGCCGCACCAGCACCGTTCGCACGAGGGGTCGTACCACCAGATCTAGCCTGTCGGCGCAGCACCAGATCGGGAACGAATCGGACGGCGCCAGCGTTGAAAGCGATAGGGTATACAGGACGGCCCAGACACCGGGCCCGCCACCTCACGGAGGAACGATGCAGAGCAGAAACCCAGTCTTCGCCCGCAACGACGGCTTCAACGGCCGCAGCGCGTCGGCGTACCCGGGTCAGACCGACCCGTCGACCTGGCAGACGGGATCACCGACCGGCGCGCCGGCGGGCTACGGGTCGACGCCGACCGCGACAGACCAAGGCCGGATGACGGTCGACTCGGTCGTGCAGAAGACAGCGATCTCGCTCCTGCTGGTCTTCGCCGCCGCCGTCGCGACCTGGGCGTTCATCGGTCCCATCGATGCCGACAACCCGGACAACCTCGCCAAGGCGTACGGTCTGGCGCTCGGTGGCGCTCTCCTCGGACTCGTGCTGTCGCTGGTCAACTCGTTCAAGAAGGTCATCAGCCCGCCGCTCGTCCTGGCGTTCGCCGTCGTCGAGGGCGTGTTTGTCGGCGCCTTCTCCAAGGTGATCACCATCTACGTCGGCGGCGACGTGAGCATCGTCTACCAGGCGATCCTCGGCACTGTCGGTGCCTTCGCCGGCACGCTCGCGGTCTACAAGTTCTTCAACATCAAGGTCACCGACAAGTTCCGCCGCGGTGTGACCGCGGCCGTCTTCGGGTTCGTCGGGCTCGCGCTCCTCAACTTCGCGCTGAGCTTCTTCGGGCTCGACTTCGGCTTCCGCAACATGGGCATGATGGGCCTCATCGTCGGCATCGCCGCCGTCGTGCTCGGTGTGCTCATGCTGATCCTCGACTTCGACTACGTCGAGCGTGGCGTCGCCGCGGGTCTGCCCGAGCGGGAGTCCTGGCGCGCGGCGTTCGGCCTCACGGTCACACTGGTCTGGCTGTACATCGAGATTCTGCGGATCCTCGCCATCCTGCGTGGCAGCGACTGACGCAGCAGCACCATCTCGTACGCCGGCGGCGCCCCGACCACAGGTCGGGGTGCCGTTCGCTGTCCCGGCCCACCGGTTTCCCACGTAGGCGTGGGAACTTGTCACTGTGCTCGGAAGATATCCCGAGCACAGTGACAAGATCACACGTAAGCGTGGGAAACCGAACAGCCGTCTGATGCCGCCGCGGCGGGCAGCGTCAGCGGCGGCGCAACGCGGCCCAACGACCGCGGGGGCCGCGGTCCTGACCGGCGACGGCGACCTGGGCGACCTCGGTGCCGCCCACCTCCACGGCCTCGGCCGCGGCGAACGAGACCGGCAGCACCGTGCCGTCGGGATAGGTGTCGGTGCCCTCCTCGTCGTCCCACACCCCGAGCACCGCCGCCACCGACGGCAGCATGGCCGCCACCATCGAGGCGTACCCCGCCAGCGACGGGTGGAACCGGTCGTCCCCGAACAGCTCCTCAGGAGCTTGGCCGAAGTCGCGCCCCAGCAGGCCCGCAAGCGACACCGACCGCCCGCCGGCCTCGACGGTGGTGATCGTCTGCGCGGCGGCGAGCCGTCGGCTCCACTGCCGGGCCACGAGCCGCAACGGCTGGCGCAGCGGACGAACCGTGCCGAGATCGGGGCACGTGCCGACGACCACCTCGCAGCCCGCGTCGATCAGCCGTCGCACGGCTGCGTCGAGCTCACGGACGGAATCCGAGGGACGCACCGTGTGGGTCACGTCGTTGGTGCCGATCACGATCGCCGCCACGTCGGGCTCGGCGGCCAGCCCGATGTCGATCTGTCCGGACAGGTCCGAGGACCGCGCACCCACCACCGCGCAGGTGGTGACGAGCACCGGTTGCTGTGCTATCTGCGACAAGCCGGACCCGAACATCGCCGGCGGAGTGTCCGACGCCTTGGTCATGCCGTACCCGACGGCGGCGGAGTCGCCCAGCACGAGGAGCGAGATCGGCTCACCCGGCAGGCTGCGGCCGTACACCCCGTTGGGTGACGGCGGTCGCGCCTCGGACATGCCGATCGCACGCCGGGCGAACGTCGCCTCGGTCTTCAGCAGCCCGTACGCCCCGCCGCCGAGCACGCCCAGGCCGCCACCACCGAACAGCGCGGCCGTGGCGAGCCTGCGAGCCGCACGTGCCTTCCCCATGACCCCATCTTGCCGGTCGGCCTAGAGTGGAGGCGTGCAGTACGCCAATTCGGTCCTCGACCTCATCGGTGACACCCCTCTGGTACGCCTCGGCGCGGTGACCGACGGGGCGCCGGGCACGATCCTCGCCAAGGTCGAGTACTTCAACCCCGGCGGCAGCGTCAAGGACCGGATCGCGACCCGTATGGTCGAGGCGGCCGAGGCAGACGGCAGCCTGCGGCCCGGCGGCACCATCGTCGAACCCACCAGCGGCAACACCGGTGTCGGTCTCGCCATGGTCGCGCAGGCGGGCGGCTACCACTGCGTCTTCGTGTGCCCGGACAAGGTCAGCGAGGACAAGCGCAACGTCCTCAAGGCCTACGGGGCTGACGTCGTGGTGTGCCCGACTGCGGTCGAGCCCGAGCACCCCGACTCCTACTACAGCGTCTCGGACCGGTTGGTCACCGAGATCGAGGGTGCCTGGAAGCCCAACCAGTACGCCAACGAGAACAACCCGCTGTCGCACTACGAGACCACCGGCCCAGAGCTGTGGAAGCAGACCGCCGGCCAGATCACCCACTTCGTGGCCGGCATCGGCACCGGCGGCACCATCAGCGGAGCAGGTCGCTACCTCAAGGAGGTCAGCGACGGCCAGGTCGAGGTGGTCGGCGCAGACCCGACCGGGTCGGTCTACTCCGGGGGCACCGGGCGGCCCTACCTCGTGGAAGGCGTCGGGGAGGACTTCTGGCCGCAGACGTACGACCGCACCATCTGCGACCGGATCATCGAGGTCAGCGACAAGGACTCGTTCGTCGCGACCAGGCGGCTCGCCCGCGAGGAGGCGCTGCTCGTCGGCGGGTCTTGCGGCATGGCGGTGGCAGCGGCGGTACGCCTTGCCCACGACCTCGATGACCCCGAGGCCGTGATCGTCGTGCTGCTGCCCGACGGGGGCCGCGGCTACCTCACCAAGATCTTCGACGACGCGTGGTTGGCGCGCTACGGTTTCGCGCCGGGCACCCAGGAGCAGACGGTCGGGGAGGTGCTGCGCCGCAAGACCGGTTCCATGCCCGCTCTGGTGCACACCCACCCCAACGAGACGATCGCCGAGGCGGTCGCGATCCTCCGCGAGTACGGCGTCTCGCAGATGCCGGTCGTTCGCGCTGAGCCGCCGGTCATGGCCGCCGAGGTCGCCGGCTCGGTCAGCGAACGCGACCTCCTGGACAAGCTGTTCTCCGGCTCGGCCAAGCTCGCCGACGCCGTCGGGGAGCACATGTCCGAACCCCTGCCGAGCATCGGAGCCGGCGAGCCGATCAACGACGCCGTCGTGGCGCTGGAGCACGCCGACGCGCTGCTCGTCAACGACGACGGCATGCCGGCAGGTGTACTCACCCGCCAGGACCTGCTCGGGGCGTTGGTGCAGCCGTGACCACTGCCCGCGCCGCTGTGGCACGGTCGCAAATGGTCCCCAACCTGCGTGACGTCGGAGGGGTACGCACCGGTGCCGGCCAGGTCGTACGCAGGGGGTTGCTGCTGCGCAGCGCCGTGCCGTACGCGAGCGACTCTGCACCGGACGAGGTCGCCTGGCCACCGACCCAGGTCATCGACCTGCGGTCCGCTGACGAGGCCGGCCCGGACCATCCGCTCGCCGCTGTCGCGCCCGACATCGTGCGGATCTCACTGCTGGAGGCGTTGCGCCCCGACGGCATCCAGGGCGCCGATCCCCAGGTCCGCGAGCGCATGCGTACCGGCGGGCTCGCCGCGCTGTATCTGGGGATGCTCGACCTCGCCCACGCTGAGATAAGCGAGGTCGTCAACAGGATCGCGTCCCGCCCCGGCCCGACGCTCGTGCACTGTGCCGCGGGCAAGGACCGCACAGGCGTTGTGGTCGCGCTGGTGCTCCGCGCGCTCGACGTGCCGAGGGAGGCGGTGGTGGCCGACTACCTGCAGACCCAGGCCGCCATGCCCGACGTCCTTCGCCGTCTCCAGGTCCAGACGCCGCTCGACCCCGGCCACCGGGTGCCTCCGTCGTACCTCGAGCTGCCGGTCCACGCGATCGAGGCGGTGCTCGACCGGTGGGACGACCACGACGGTGGGGCAGCCGGCTGGCTCCAGGGCGTGAGCGGCTCGGCAGACGTCCTCGACCGTCTACGGGACAGGCTGCTCGAACCAACCACGGATTGACCTCAACCGGTGTTGAGGACCTAGCCTCGCGATGTGGCGGCCACCCGGGCCGCGCAGGAAGCAGACGTCGTCATGGACATGCACTCGGTCGCCTGGTCGTCGTTGTACAAGACCGCGCACGCCGCTGAGGCGGACCGCCGACCTTTCAGCAAGGAGACGTTCCGCCGGATCGCGGCGTTCGCCCGGCCGCACCGCCGCCACCTTGCTCTCTTCCTGGTGCTGAGCGTGGTGACATCCGCGCTGGCGGTCGTCACGCCGGTCCTCGCCGGCCGTGTGGTCGACGCCATCGTCGGCGGGTCACCGCAACGCGTCGTGCTCGGACTGGCCGCGCTCATCGCGGTGATCGCCGTCGCCGAGGCGGGCCTCGGTGTGGTCACGCGGTGGTTCTCGGCGAACATCGGCGAGGGTCTCATCCTGGACTTGCGCACCGCGGTGTTCGACCACGTGCAGCGGATGCCGATCGCGTTCTTCACCCGCACGCGGACCGGTGCTCTCGTCAGCCGCCTCAACAACGACGTGCTGGGAGCCCAGCGGGCGTTCAGCGACACCCTGTCCGGAGTGGTGGGCAACCTGGTGACGCTGCTGCTGACGCTGGTGGTGATGATCGGCATCTCGTGGCAGATCACGGCCCTGGCGTTGGTGTTGCTGCCGGTGTTCGTGCTGCCTGCTCGTCTGATGGGCGCCCGTCTGGCGCAGCTTCGCCGCGAGGCCGCCGACCACAACGCCTCGATGGGCACCCAGATGACCGAGCGGTTCTCCGCCCCCGGAGCGACGCTGGTCAAGCTGTTCGGTCGCCCGGAGGACGAGTCGGCCGAGTTCGCCGCGCGGGCCCGCCGCGTGCGCGACATCGGCACCCGTACCGCCATGGTCCAGACGGTCTTCGTCACGGCGCTCACGCTGGTCTCGGCCCTCGCCCTCGCACTCGTCTACGGGCTCGGCGGCGTCTATGCGCTGCGGGGGAGCCTCGACCCCGGGGACGTGGTTTCCCTCGCGCTGCTGCTGACCCGCTTGTACGCGCCGCTGACCGCCTTGGCCAACGCGCGGGTCGAGGTGATGAGCGCCCTGGTGAGCTTCGAGCGTGTCTTCGAGGTTCTGGACCTGGTGCCGCTGATCTCCGACAAGCCCGACGCGCGCCGCGTACCCGACGGCCCGGTCTCGGTGGAGCTCGAGCACGTCCGGTTCGCGTACCCGTCGGCCGACAAGGTCTCGCTCGCCTCGCTCGAGGAGGTCTCCAGCCTCGACACCCGCGGTGGGATCGACGTGCTCCACGACATCTCCTTCCGGATCGAGCCCGGCCAGCTGGTGGCGATGGTCGGGTCCTCCGGCGCGGGCAAGTCGACGATCGCGCAGCTCGTACCGCGGCTCTACGACGTCGACGGCGGCTCGATCCGG
>JACCZT010000166.1 GCA_013695785.1 Nocardioidaceae bacterium
ACCGAGCCGGCCATGACTCCCTGGACGAAGAAGCGCTGGAAGCTGAAGAAGACGACCAGCGGAACGATCAGGCTGATGAACGAGCCGGAGGCGAGCAGGTCGATGCTCGAGCCGAACTGCCGCGTCTGCGACGCCAGGTAGACCGTCAGCGGCTGGGAGTCCGGGCCGGTGAAGATCAGCGCCACCAGCAGGTCGTTCCAGACCCACAGGAACTGGAAGATCCCCAGCGAGGCGATCGCGGGGAGGCCTAGCGGGATGATGACGCGGGTGAAGATGTACCACTCGCTGGCGCCGTCCATCCGCGCAGCCTCCAGCAGGTCACGCGGGATGCCGGCGAAGAAGTTGCGCAGCAGGAAGATCGCGAACGGCAGGCCGAACGCCACGTGGAACAGCACCACGCCCACGATCGAGCCGAAGATGCCGATGTCCCCGAACAGGGAGGCGATCGGGATCAGCGCCACCTGGATCGGCACCACCAGCATCCCGATGGCCGCGATGAAGATCCAGTCTCGGAAGGGGAACTCCATCCACGCCAGTGCATACGAAGCCATCGACCCGATGATGATGACCAGAAGCGTCGACGGCACCGTGATCAGGACGGTGTTGGTGAAGGACTGGACGATGTCGTTGTTCTCGAGCAACGTCTGGTAGTTGTCCAGCGTCAGCTGGCTGGGGGCGGTAAAGACCTTCCACCAGCCGCTCGAGGCGTTGTCCGACTCTGGCCGCAGGCTTGCGACCAGCAGCCCGAACGTCGGGACCAGCCAGAACAAAGCGATCAGCGCCAGCATGACCTGGACCAGCGGCCGACCGACGGCAGCGACCACCTTGCTCGCCATGTTGCGTCGCGGCGCACCGCTGATGGCGTTGGCCTCGGCGGGTGCCGGAGCCGCTGGTCGCTCGGGCGCGATGGTCGCCATTACTGCTCCTTCTTGAACCGACGGATGTTGAAGACCATCGCCGGTATCACCAGCAGCAGCAGGAACACGCCGATGGCACTGCCCAGTCCCTGGTCCTGGCCGCCGCCGAACGAGACCTTCCACATCTGCAGCGCCAGCACGTTGGCATCAGGTTGCACCGACCCGGGCGCGATGATGAACACCAGGTCGAAGACCTTCAACACGTTGATGACCAGGGTCACGAACACGACGACCAGCACGGGAGCAAGCAGTGGCATGGTCACCCGCCGGAACACCTGCCACTCCGTCGCGCCGTCCATTCGCGCAGCCTCCAGCGCATCACGGGGGATGGCAGCCATCCCTGCCGCGATCAGCACCATCGCGAACCCGGCATAGATCCAGATGTACGCCGCGATGATCGCCGGCGTGATCAGATTCGGCCCAAGCCAGGTGACGCCGTTGTAGGGTGCCGCGAAGTTCGCCGCGGGCAGTCGGAGCTCGTAGTCGCCCGGCGCCAGTCCACTGACGGTGAAGGTGCCGTTGGCGGACGTCGTCGTCGAACCGACCACCTTGCCGTCCTGCACGGCCTCGACCTCCATGCCAGGCAGGCCCTTCTCCGTCTCGTCGACCACATCGGGCTCGCCACCACCACCGAGGGTGAAGTCGAGCCAGACCGTCCCGCTGATCGCCGAGTCCGAACCGGGCTCGGCGGCTTCCTCGGCCACGGTCGCGGCGGCCGGTACGTCATCTGGGGAGACCGCGAGCAACGGGATCGGCACCGTCGAACCTGTGCTGACGGACTCAGCCGAGGTGATGGTGCCGTCGTCGGCCGCTGGGAAGGCATCGGGGTCACCGGGACGGCCGCCGGGGTAGCTCGACGACGGAGCGAACGTGTCGTGCACCGCGACGAGCATCGCATTGGCCAGACCGCGGTCGGGCTCCTCGTCATAGACCAGTCGGAAGATGACTCCGGAAGCCAGGAACGAGACGGCCATCGGCATGAACACCAGAGTCTTGAAGACCGTCACCCAGCTGATGCGCTCGGTGAGCACGGCGAACATCAGGCCGAGAGCGGTGACGAGGGTCGGTGCGACCACCATCCAGATGACGTTGTTCTTCAGCGCGGTGAGGGTGTTGCCGTCGGTGAACAGGCTGACGTAGTTGCCGAACCCCAGGAAGCTGCTCCCGGGTGCGTCGTAGAGGCTGCGTACGAGCGAGAAGACGATCGGGTACAGCACCATGACCAGGAGCAGCAGCAGCGCAGGAGCAAGGAACACCGCCGCCAACCACGTACCCTTCCGGTCGTGGGAGGTCGGGTTGGTCGGGATGGAGCCATCTGTGGATTCCGTGGCGGCCGGTACGTCGTCCCGGCCGCCACTTTGAGCCACCATCGGTGGCGTAGTGCTCATGACGCATGCGCTCCTGGGTTACTTGAACGCTTTGGCGGCATTGGCCTCGAGCGACTCCTGGGCGCCCTCGACGTCACTCGGATCTGCCAGGAAGTCCTGGAGGTCCTTCCACTCGCCGGCTCCGACCGTGCCGCCGAATGCCGACGGTGCGAGGTCGGACATGTCGAACCGGAAGTTCTCCCCGGCCTCGACGATCGCCTCGCCAAGTGCCTTTGACGTCTCGTCGGGGTACGCCGAGGAGTCGAGGTTCTGGTTGGCGGAGGTGAAGCTGCCGGTGGAGACCATCGCCGCCGCCGCCTCGGGTGAGGCGAGGTAGGTCAGGAACGCCTGCGACACCTCGCTGTCGGTGAACTGGACCGCGACGTCACCGCCACCGACCACAGAAGGCTCGGAGTCATCGACCGCGGGGAACTCGAAGAAGTTGGCATCCTCCCCGACGGTGAAGTCGGTCGCGTCGTTGATCACACCGGCCACGAAGCCACCCTCGTAGACCACTGCGGACTGGGCGTCCGCGTCGAAGACGTTGGTCACCGAGCCGGTGAAGTCGGTCTGCAACGCGGTACCGGAGTCACCGACGAGGGTCTCCTCGCCCCACAGCTCGGCGAGCGTCTCCAGTGCCGTGGTGACCGACGGGTCGGTCCACGGGATCTCGTGCGTGGTGAGCTGGTCGTACATGTCGGCACCTGCTGTGCGCAGGTAGACGTTCTCGAACCAGTCGGTCAGCGTCCATCCGTCCGCACCGCCGAGGGAGACGGGAATCTGTACGCCGGAGTCGCTCAGCGTCTGTGCCGAGGCCACGAACTCGTCCCACGTCGTCGGCGCCTCGATGCCGGCGTCGTCGAAGAGCATCTGGTTGTACCAGACCGTCGACTTGTTGGAAGCGTCGATCCAGACGCCGTACTGGTCGCTGCCGTTGGAGGCGAGGTCCTTCCAGATCGCTGCGTAGTTCTCATCGACCGCGGCTGCGACGTCCTCGTTGACCGGCTGGATGTCACCGGACTCGGCAAACTGCGCGAGCAGGCCGGGCTGGGGGAGCATCGCGACGTCCGGCGGCTGTCCGCCCTTGATCTTGGTGCCGAGGACGGTGGCGATGTCGTCGCCGGTCGAGGTGTACTTGACCTCGGCCCCGGTGGCGTCTGAGAAGCCCGCAAGCACCTTCTCGAAGGTCTTCTGCTCAGCTCCGGTCCACACCGCTGCTACCTCGATCGACTCACCTTCCAGATCGGGCAGGCTCGACTCGCTGGTCGGGTCGTCCGCGGTGTCGTCGCTGCTGGAGTCACTGCCGCCGCAGCCGCTGACGACCAGAGCCATGGCAGCGGCGCCGATCGCTAGGTGCGTGACGCGCCTTCGAGTGGTTTTCACGTGGATTCTCCTTCGGTGGTGCCTTGGCTTGTGTTCGGGGTGGTCGTGGTGGCGGGGTTGTCATCGCCCCAGATGGCGGTGCCGTCGTCGGGGTCGAAGTAGTGGAGCCGGTCGGTGTCGACGTAGACCTTGGCCTCGTCGTCCACCTGGAGCTCGGTGCGGGGGCTGAAGCGGGCGATGATCGTCGTCGTCGTCGCGCTCTCGTCCAGGACGCGGCCGCCGTCGTCCTCGGCCAGCTCCTTGATGTCCTCGGTGACCGCAGCCCTGGCGGCCAGCGTCAGGTGTGCCATCACGTCTGAGCCCATCGGCTCGACGAGGTTGGTGGGGGCAGTGAGCGTACGTCCTTCGGCGTCCCCGGCGACGGTGGCGTCCTCCATGTCCTCAGGTCGGACGCCGACGATGACTGCCTTTCCGACGTAGCGTTCGAGGTCGGGACGCTCGGACAGCACCTTCTCGGAGACCTGAAGACGCTGGTCGCCGACCGCGACGGTGAAGTCGCCGCCGTCACCGCGCTCGAGCGTGGCGTGCACGAGGTTCATCGCCGGCGAGCCGATGAAGCCGGCGACGAAGAGGTTGACCGGACGGTCGTACAGCACCTGGGGCGGCGCGATCTGCTGCAGCACGCCCTTGCGCATCACCGCGACGCGGTCCCCGAGCGTCATCGCCTCGGTCTGGTCGTGCGTGACGTAGATGGTGGTCACGCCGAGGTCGCGCTGGATGCGACCGATCTCCGCGCGCATCTGCACGCGCAACTTGGCGTCGAGGTTCGACAGCGGCTCGTCCATCAAGAACGCCTGCGGCTCACGGACGATCGCCCGACCCATCGCGACCCGCTGGCGCTGTCCACCGGACAGGTTGCGCGGCTTGCGGTCGAGATGCTCGGCGAGTCCGAGCACCTCGGCGGCGTCGGCGACGCGAGAGTTGATCTCGTCCTTGGGCAGCTTGCGGAGCTTGAGGCCGAAGCCGATGTTGTCCCGCACGCTCAGGTGGGGGTACAAGGCGTAGGACTGGAACACCATCGCGACGTCGCGATCACGCGACGGCATCTTGTTGACGACGCGGCCGCCGATCGCGACCGACCCCTCGCTGATGTCCTCCAGACCTGCAACCATCCGCAGGGCCGTGGTCTTGCCACATCCAGATGGTCCTACCAGGACCAGGAACTCGCCATCGACGATTTCGAGGTTGAGATCTGCCACGGCGCGCGTTCCGTCTGTATAGACCTTGCCGACGTGTGAGAGCACTACTTCGGCCACGTGATCTCCCTCGTCTGGAACCCCTGTTGGGCCATAGTGGCACGAGTCGGTGGCGGGAGCGAAGCCGCAAAGACGCATTGTTACCTGCGGAAAGCGGGAATCTTCTGGTTTTAGCGCCGTACCTCCGCAGCCGGGACGGCCGCATCGAGGCGGCGCGAGATCTCCTTCGCTGCCTCGACCACGAGCGGAATCGCGCGCTCGACGACGTCCGGCCGGTTGCTGACGACGTTGACGCTGGCGGGAGCGATCTTGCCCCTGGCGGCGATGGGGGCAGCGACTCCGTAGGCGCCCGGCACGACCTCGCTGTGCGTCCAGACGTAGCCGGCTGCCCGGATCTGGCCGACCCGCTCGGGCTCCCCGGTCGCTGGTGCCACCGAAGCCAGGGCGGCAAGTCCGCCGGCGCCCCGGTCGACCGGGTCACGGTTGCCCAGCCGGTAGGAGAAGCGCGGCCCGTCGGTTGGTGGTTCGGCGACGACCGTCGCGATCGCGGCGTCGCCCGTCACCTCGACCAGGGAGGCGGTCGCGTCCAGCTCGGCGGCAAGGCCGCGCAGTACCGGTTCGGCCGCGTCCTGCAGCTGCGGGCGCGAGCGTTCGGCGACCGACAGCAGCCGCCTGCCGACGCGGTAGCGTCCCACCTCGTCACGGTCCGCGAACCCGGTCCGCTGCAGTGACACGAGCAGGCGGTACGCGATCGACCGGTGCATGTGCAAGGCCGCGGAGACCTCGGTGGCCGTCATGCCGGACCGGTTGTCGGCCAGCGTCAGCAGGACCTCCAGGCCACGCTCCAAGGTCTGCGACCCGTCCGCGCTGCGTCTCGTCTCGGCCATCAGGTCCGCGCCCGCACGACGGTGCCGCGTACCTCACCCAAGCCGATCCGGCCGAACTCTCCAGGCGCGGTCAACCGCAGCACGACCTCGTCCCCGTCCAGAAGGAAGCTGCGCTCGTGGCCCGCTGCGGTCCACGGCTCCGTGCCGCCCCAGGACAGCTCGAGGAAAGAGCCGCGTTCGGCGCGCGTCGGCCCGGAGATCGTGCCCGAGGCGAAGAGGTCGCCGGTACGGACCGAGGCGCCGTTGACGGTCATGTGCGCGAGCATCTGCGCCGGGCCCCAGTACATGCTGCGGTAGGGAGGCCGCGACACGACCTCGCCGTTGACCTCCACCTCGACCGCGATGTCGTACCCGGCGGGCCCACCGACCTGCAGGTACCCCAATGGTGTCGGCTCCTGCACGGGAAGGTCGACCCGAGCCGCCTCCAGGGCCGCCAGCGGCGTCACCCAGGTGGCGATGCTGGTGGCGAACGACTTGCCGAGGAACGGCCCGAGAGGTACGTACTCCCATGCCTGGATGTCGCGAGCGGACCAGTCGTTGAGTCCGACCACGCCGAAGACGTGGTCGGCGAAGGCAGCGGTGGGCACGCGCTCCCCGAGACGGCTCGGCGCACCGACGACGAAGCCCAGCTCGGCCTCGATGTCGAGGCGACGCGAGGGTCCGTACGTCGGGACTGACGCCTCGGCAGCCTTGCTCTGTCCGCAGGGGCGCCGTACCCCGGTGCCCGAGGCGACAACGGTGCCGGCTCGCCCGTGGTAGCCGACCGGCAGGTGCCGCCAGTTGGGGAGCAACGGCTCGGCGTCGGGGCGCAGGATCTTGCCGACGTTGCTGGCGTGGTCCAGTGAGGAGTAGAAGTCGACGTAGTCACCGATCGCGACCGGCAGCGCGAGGGTGACCTGCTCCAGCGGCACCAGCGACGGTTCGACGATGTCGCGCTCGCCCTCGTCGGTCAGCAGGCCTTGGATCCAGCCGCGGACGGAGTCCCAGGTGTCGCGCCCCGTCGCCAGGAACGCGTTGAGCTCCGGCGCCTCGAAGAGATGCCCGACACTGAGCATGTCCGCTGCCGCGACGGGGGCGAGGTCGAGCACGAACTCACCGATGCGGACACCGACGCGGGCGTTCTCGGCGTCGCGCGAGAAGACGCCGTACGGCAGGTTGTCGACGTCGTACAACGAGCCTGCCGCTCCGTCGACCCAGGTCGTCGCGAGCCGGTGTTGGTGGGTCATCGTGCCTCCGCGGGCGTCGTGGGTTGGGGGAGAAGGCCCAGCTGGGCGAGATCGGCGAGGGGTTCGGCGACGCTGCAGGCGCCGAAGGAGATGAACCAGTGGCGGGCATCGGCAAGTGCTGCGGTGCCAGCGGACCGCACCTGCGAGGCCAGAGTCGCCCCGTCGACCTCGGCGAGCATCGCGGACAGGTCGGCCGTAGCTGCACCTTCGACAGCCAGGGACGTGGCAAGGAGGACGTTGAGGAAACCGTGGTGCTCGAAACCGGTCGCGGCGTCGCGGTGTCGCGCCGCGTTGTGCAGTCCGGCCGTGCACTTGAAGGGCACACCGCGAGAGACCGCGGCCACGATCGCGCCGGCGAGCTCCTGCTCGCTCGGGAACGCCTCGGCAGCGACCCCGCCCGTGCGGAACTTGAGGCGAACACCGGCCTCCGCGGCGGCTTCGAGCGCGGCGTCGCACTGCGAGGCACGTTGGGGATCGCGCCGCGGTGCCTCGGCGAACACCATGACGTCGCGGTCGAGGATGCCGTCGCGACGCAGGGACTCGCAGGTGGCGGCAGACTGCCGCACCTGGCCGGGCAGGTCCGCGGCGGCCAGCCTGAGCTCGAGGGCCGCCAGGCTCAGACGGTCGGCGGTCGCGGCCGCGCGTACGGCAGCGGTGATCATCTCGGTATCGGCGGCGCAGACGGCGCTGATCGAGAGCGGGGTCGCTGAGTCGGTGGCGACGACGAGAGGGGGAAGCTCGTGGAGGCGGTCCGAGCCGATCACGAAGGGCCCGACGAACGCGCTGTAAGCGGCGCGACGGTGGCGGACGTGGGACGCCACCGCCTCGGAAAGCGGAGTCCGCGCCGGGGGAAAGACCGCTGCGTCGTCGACCAGGGCGGTCAGGTAGCTCGGGGTGGTTGACACGACCAGCACTGTAACGCAGGCTTTTCGCAAATAGAACACACCTCACCGATTATCGAACGAGGCGAGCCCAGCATGGCGTACTACCGGCAGGTGGGAACCGTCCCCGCCAAGCGACACACCCAGTTCCGCGGCGACAACGGCGCTCTGCGCTATGAGGAGCTGATGGGTGAGGAAGGCTTCTCCTCGGACTCCACGCTGCTCTACCACGTCGGTGTTCCGTCCGCGATCGTGGACAGCCAGGTGTGGGAGCTGCCCGACCTGACCACCGCGGCGAACCACCCGCTCAAGCCGCGGCACCTGAGGCTGCACACGCTGTTCGACGTCACCGAGGCGAAGGCGGCCGACGCAGTGCAGGGGAGGCGACTGGTCCTGGGGAACGCCGACGTGCGGATCTCCTACGTCGTGGCGGGGGAGGTGTCGCCGTACTACCGCAACGCCGTCGGCGACGAGTGCGTGTACGTCGAGTCAGGCGCCGGCGTGGTGGAGACGGTGTTCGGGGTGCTGCCCTACCGCACCGGCGACTACGTGCTGGTCCCGCGCGCTACGACCCATCGGTGGGTCCCCGACGCCTCCCACGCCCCGAGCCGGCTGTACGCGATCGAGGCCAACAGCCACATCGCGCCGCCCCAGCGCTATCTGTCACGCTACGGCCAGCTGCTCGAGCACGCGCCGTACTGCGAGCGCGACCTCGACGCACCGGACGAGCCGATGGTGGTCGACGGCACGGACGTGGAGGTGCTGGTCAAGCACCGCGGCGCCGGTCCGTCAGGCATCAGCGGTACCCGGATGACGTACGCCACCCACCCGTTCGACGTGGTCGGCTGGGACGGCTGCCTCTACCCGTACACCTTCAACGTCGAGGACTTCGAGCCGATCACCGGCCGCATCCACCAGCCGCCGCCGGTGCACCAGGTCTTCGCGGGCCACAACTTCGTGGTCTGCAACTTCGTGCCGCGCAAGGTCGACTACCACCCGCTGTCCGTGCCGGTGCCCTACTACCACTCCAACGTCGACAGCGACGAGGTCATGTTCTACGTCGGCGGCGACTACGAGGCGCGCAAGGGCTCGGGCATCGACATCGGGTCGATCTCGCTACACCCCGGCGGGTACGCCCACGGTCCCCAGCCCGCGGCCGTCGATGCCTCGCTGGGCGTGCACTACTTCGACGAGCTCGCCGTCATGGTCGACACCTTCCGGCCGCTCGACCTCGGTGAGGGCGGGCTCGCGGTCGAGGACCCGGCGTACGCCTGGACCTGGGCCGGTCGCGGACCCGGCCCCGGCGACGACGCGCCGGCGGTCTACTCCAACAGCTGAGGCCCGTAACGAAGCGCGGGGGCTCAGAAGTTGCCGCGGCGGGCCTGCTCGCGCTCGATCGCCTCGAACAACGCCTGGAAGTTGCCCTTGCCGAACCCGAGGGACCCGTGCCGCTCGATGAACTCGAAGAACACGGTCGGGCGGTCCCCGATCGGCTTGGTGAAGATCTGCAGGAGGTAGCCGTCCTCGTCCCGATCCACTAGGATGCCGCGCTTGTGAAGTTCCTCTATCGGCACCCGCACCGCGCCGATCCGGGCGCGGAGCTCGGGGTCCTCGTAGTAGGAGTCGGGGGTGGCGAGGAACTCGACCCCCTCCTGGCGCAGGCAGTCGACGGTCGTCAGGATGTCGTTGGTCGCGAGCGCGAGGTGCTGGGCGCCGGGGCCGCGGTAGAACTCCAGGTACTCATCGATCTGGGACTTGCGCTTCCCGACCGCCGGCTCGTTGAGCGGGAACTTCACCCGGTGGTTGCCCGAGGCGACGACCTTGGACATCAGCGCCGAGTAGTCCGTGGCGATGTCGTCGCCGATGAACTCGGCCATGTTGGTGAAGCCCATCACCCGGTTGTAGAAGTCGACCCACGTATCCATCGCCCCGAGCTCGACGTTGCCGACGACGTGGTCGAGCGCCTGGAAGAGCCGCTTCGGGGCACCCTCACGCTTCGTCAGGGTCGAGGTGCGGGCGACGTACCCAGGCAGGTAAGGGCCGGTGTAGCGACTGCGGTCCACGAGCGTGTGGCGGGTCTCGCCGTACGTCGCGATGGCGGCGATCCGTACGGTGCCGTGCTCATCGCTCAGGTCGTGCGGCTCCTCCAGGATGGTCGCGCCCTGCGACTCGGCGTGAGCGATGCACCGGTCGACGTCGGGCACCTCCAGGGCGATGTCGATGACGCCGTCACCGTGGACGCGGTGGTGGTCCAGGATGTCGCTGTCGGGGTCGACGCCACCCTTGAGGACGAACCGGATGGCGCCGCTCTTGAGGACGTACGCGTGGTGGTCCCGGTTGCCGGTTTCCGGCCCTGCGTACGCGACGAGCTCCATGCCGAAGGCGGACTGGTAGAACTGCGCGGCCTGCGTCGCGTTGCCGACTGCCCACACCAGCGCGTCCCACCCGGTGACGGGGAACTGGTCGGTGGCGTCGTCGTGCTCCACGAGCCCGACGAGCTGCTGGAGGGTCTCTAGGTCGAGCTCGGCGAGCCGCTCCTGGTCCGTCAGCTGTTGTTCGAGGCTCATCGTGGTGCTCCTGGTCCGGCGGTCAATGGCTGGGACCAGGCAAGCCGCCGGCAACGGCCTTTGCAACCTGCATATCGTGAACTGGATCAAATGCCTAACTCGTTCAGTTGATCAGGCATTTCGCTATACTCTGCGCCTATTCGATGATCGAACTAGTCGTTCGGAAGGCTGGTGATGAGGATGTACGCGCTCGACCAGGTGGACGTCGCCTTGATCGGACTGCTTCGCGCCCACCCGCGCGCCGGCGCGCTCGACCTGTCCCGTCGGATGGGGGTCGCCCGGGCGACGGTCCAAGCCCGGCTCCGGCGCCTTGAGGAGCAGGGGGTCATCACCGGCTACGGTCCGGACATCGACCTCGCGGCGGCCGGGCACCCGGTCCTGGCGTTCGTGACCTTGGAGATCGCCCAAGGCGCGCTGGATGAGGTGGCCGACGTCCTGGAAGCGATCCCCAACGTGCTGGAGGCGTTCGTCACCACAGGCTCGGCCGACGTGCTGGCGAAGGTCGCGGCCTCCTCCCACCAGGACCTTCAAGAGACCCTGCTCGAGGTCAGCCGCGCCGGCGTGGTGGTGCGCTCGACCAGCGTCGTGGCGCTGTCGGTCGTCGTACCGCCGCGGGTCCTGCCGCTGTTGACGTCCCGCGCGACGCACGGGCAGACCCGGGCGCCCGCGTTCCAGCGCGACTGACGGATGCTCAGCCGGCAGGCGAGCGACCGGGTCAGCCCTCACCGCGCGGTGCTCGCCCGTGCTAGGCGCTTGGCGCCGAGCCGGTGCCCGAGCCACACGAGCCCGAAACCGACCGCGAAGACTCCGGCCGTGACGAGCCGTAGCTCAGCGGGAATACTGGGTCCTCGCTGAACGCGATGTAGTCACCGCCTTCGCGGGCGAGCAGCAGGTAGAGGGTCTGGAAGGTGAAGGACCACAGGTACGCGATCGCGTACACGACGCAGGCCGTGAGGCGCGCCTTGAGGAAGAAGCCCAGCGAGAAGGCGAGCAGAACGGCGACGACGGCGATCATCGTGGGCCTCAGTCCGTCACGGTGACGGCCCGGCGCGCGGGCGTGAGCATCAGGACGACAGCGGCCACCGTGGCGACGACGAAGACCGCGACGCCGATCTTGATCTCCGGCGGCACGTCGACGAAGAACGCCGGTAGTGCGGTGATGGCCGAGAGGATCCTGGCTCCCGCGGCGATCCGGATCATTCCCCGACCTGCCGTGCGCCAGGCTACGACGACCGCGACGACGGTGATCACCCCCAGCACGGTGCCGAGAACGAGGATGCCGATCGGCGGCCCTACCTCCCCGTCCGGCGTCGTCATCGCCAGCGATGCGCAGTCGATGACGCCGAGCAGTCCGGCGAGCCCGAGCCCGATCTTGTTCTTCGTCGTGAGTGCTGCGGTGGAGGTGGTGTCGTTCATGGTGTCTCCTTGTCGAGGTGCGGCGCCCGTGTGCGCCACGTCAGCAGCATCGCGAGCTCTCGGCCCCACGCGCATCGGGCACCGTACCTCTGTCCCCGGGAAGTCTCCCGGCTCATCTGGGTACGCGTTCCTGGGTCCCCGGGAAAGGTTCGGCGTCATGATGGGGACGTGGACCGCCAAGGGAGCTCCGAGAGCGTGGGCGCGATCCGGGTCGTCATCGCCGACGACCACCCCGTGGTGCGCAACGGGCTTCGTGCGCTCGTCTCCTCCCTCGCCGACTTCGAGGTGGTGGGGGAGGCGGTCGACGGTGAGGCTGCCGTGCGCGCCGCCCAGACGCTCCGCCCGGACGTCGTGATCATGGACGTCCAGATGCCCGGCACGGGTGGGCTCGAGGCGACGCGTCGAATCACCTCGGCAGTCCCTGACGTAGCGGTGCTCGTGCTCACGATGTACGAGGACGACGACGTCGTCTTCGGCGCGATGCGGGCGGGCGCGCGCGGCTACCTGCTCAAGGGGGCTGAGCAGTCCGAGATCGACCGGGCAATGCGGGCAGTCGTCGCCGGCGAGGTGATCTTCGGACCAGGCGTGGCGGCGCGCGTGCTCGGCTTCTTCGCCGCGCCCCGTCCGGTCGTCGCAGCTGAACCATTTCCCGAGCTCACGCCGCGCGAGCGCGAGATCCTCGATCACGTCGCCGCCGGACGCCGCAACTCGGCTATCGCGCACACCCTCTCCCTAGCACCGAAGACCGTCAGCAACCATCTCTCGTCGATCTTCGTCAAGCTCGCAGTGGCCGACCGTGCCGAGGCGATCGTACGAGCGCGAGAAGGCGGTCTGGGTCGGGAAAGAACGCCGTGACCGCCTTGACGATCGCGGTGCTTCTGCTCGGTGTGGCGTTCGCGATGAGCGGTGGATGGATACTGCACAGCTCGGGTCGTCGACGCCGGGTCGGCCTGTCTGTCGTACTCGTCGGGCTGCTGCTCGCGGCGTCGGTCGCTGCGGGGCTCGGTTCCACCTCAACGCTCGCCGAGTCCCTCTGGCTCACCGCGTCGATGATCGCCTTTCCGGTGGTGATCTTCCTCTTTCCCGACGGACGCGTCGGAGGCCAGACGGGCGGCGTCGTGTTCGCCCTCATCGTTTCGACGGGTGCGCTCGCCGTGGTCTACCCGGCGGAGTTCGGTCGGTCGGGTGTGTCCGGTCTCGTGCTCTACGTGCTTCTGTTGTCCTGGGCATGGTGGCGGTACGACCACAGCGACGACCAAGACCGTCAGGCGCTCCTGTGGCTCGCTCTCGCTGCGGGAGGTGGCGGTTTGATCGGGGGCGTTGCGGTATTCCTGGCCGACAACACCGCTGGAGTCGTCGTTCTTGTCCTTGCCGGCTCGTCCGTCCCCGTCGCCTTGGCGATAGGCGTGACCCGACCGGAGGTTGCCGACATCCGCGCGCTCATCGTGTCGGTGGTGGTCTACGCCGTGACTGCGATCGTGCTCGTCTCGGTCTTCGTGGGGTCGGCGTCCACGATCGAGCTCCTGCTCGGGCGCAGTCCGTCGATCGGCGCGACGGCCGTGATCGCCATGGTGTGTGCCGGCGGGTTTCACCCCACCCGGGTCGTCCTTCGTGGTGTCGTCGACCGGTTGTTGTTCGGCGATCGGCCCGATCCGCTCGAGGCCGCCTCGCGCGTGGGCGAGAGCATCGCGGACGACCCGGTCCACGCACTGCGGGCATTGCGCGAGGCGCTGCTGCTGCCGTACGCCGCGCTGGTGCGCGAGGACCAGGTCGTCGCTTCCAGCGGGACTGCGACGACCGAGACGTCGCGTATGTCGTTGCGACTCGGAGGCCGGGAGGTCGGCTCGCTCCTGGTGGCGCTCCGACCCGGCGAGCTGAGGCTGCCGCGCCAGGACGAGGATGTCCTCCGCATCGTCGCGCCCGCACTCGCACAGACCTTGCACGCCCGCGCGTTGAGCGAGCAGCTGCACGAGTCGCGGGCGGGCGTCATCGCTGCCGTCGAGGACGAGCGCCGACGCCTGCGGCGCGACCTGCACGACGGACTGGGGCCGACCCTGACCGGGGTGGCCTATACCGCTGACGCCGCGCGGAACCACGTGCGGACCGACCCTGCTGCCGCTGAGGCGCTGCTTGCCGAACTTCGCGGGGACACCAGCCACGCGATCGCGGAGATCCGGCGCGTTGTGGAGGGGTTGCGCCCCCCTGCCCTCGACGAGCTCGGGCTCGTCGGTGCCCTCGACCAGCGTACGAACAATCTGCGCGCCGCCGACGGTCGCAATCTCGACGTCCACATCCAGGCGCTGTCTCCGATGCCACCGCTCCCGGCGGCCGTCGAGGTCGCCGCCTACCGCATCGTGACCGAGGCGCTGACCAACGTGGCCAGGCACGCCGACAGCCCGACCGCGTCGGTACGGCTGAGTGTCACAGCGACCGATCTGGTCATCGACGTGCGCGACTCCGGTCGCGGCGGCGGGCCGTGGACCGCAGGTGTCGGCCTGTCATCGATGCGCGAGCGGGTCGAGCAGATGGGCGGGCGGTTCGAGGCGAGCGCTGACCGGGGCGGTCACGTCCTTGCCTCCCTCCCCCTGGCTCCGCGCGCTCCGGCGGTGCCCATGCGGTGAGCGGTTGCTCGCCGGCTGCCTGTCACGCGACGCGTCCGGGCGTACTCTGGTGCTCGCAGCCTGCGGTCACCGGTCGGCCGATATCGGGTGAGGCGCGCCACAGAGCGGGACGGGAGTCTGCGATGGAGTCCGACATCGTCGCGGGCCGGTACCGCGTCGTGCGTGCCGTCGGCAAGGGCGGCATGGGTACGGTGTGGCTCGGCACCGACGAGACGCTGCACCGCGACGTCGCCCTGAAGCAGGTCGGCTCGCTTCCCGGTGAGTCACCGGACGACACCGCCCGCGCCATGCGCGAGGCCCGCCTCGCGGCGGCCCTGAACCACCAGAACGCGGTCTCCATCTTCGACGTGGTCGAACACGAGGGGTCGACCTGGCTGGTGATGGAATACGTGCCGTCCCAGACGTTGTCACAGCTGCTTGCCGCCGAGGGTCGCCTCTCCCCGAAGCGGGTCGCGCACATCGGTGCCCAGGTCGCGGCGGCGCTGAGCAGCGCCCACTCGACGAAGATCGTGCACCGTGACATCAAGCCAGGCAACATCCTGGTCGGCGACAACGACATGGCGAAGATCAGCGACTTCGGCATCGCCCGCGGAGACCAGGACTCCAAGCTGACCCAGACCGGCATGGTGTCGGGAACGGCGGCATTCTTCTCCCCCGAGCTCGCGCTCGGCGAGGACCCGACCTACGCCTCGGACGTGTGGGCGCTCGGCATCACCCTCTACACCGCGATCGAGGGGGCGCCGCCGCACCAGCCACGGGCGAACCCGCTCGCCATGTTGAGCGCCATCGCGCGAGAGCCCGTGCCTCCTCCCACCCATGCCGGTCCGCTCACCCCCGTCCTTGAGCGCATGCTCGACCCCGACCCCGGTCGGAGGACGACGATGTCAGAGGTTCTCGACGCGTTGCAGGAGATCGAGCGGCGCGAGGGTGTCACCACCCCCGCGTGGGGGGCTCCCGCTGCAGCCGCCGGCGCGGCGGGCCTCACACAGGAGCCCACGACGAGCCTCATCGGCGAGCCGGTCGAACCGGAGTACGAGAAGTCGGTCACGGTCCCTGCAGTCGGGGGCGACCGGGCAGACGATCAACCAGCCGCGGCCGATCCGCCACCGGAGCGAGAGCGCAGGTCGTACGGGCGGCTGGGACTCGCCGTGCTCGCGATCTTGGTGGTGGCGGGTCTCGGCGCCCTGCTGTGGGCCACGTCCGGCGACGGGGACGCCGACCCGACTGCCTCCAACGCCTCGACTGATGTCGGTGGCGACAGCTCGGGGAAAGGCTCGGGCGAGAAGAAGTCCAGTTCGCCAGAGACCACCAGGACGAAGTCGCCTGAGACCACCAAGACCGAGCCGAAGACCAAGAAGACGACCGAACCGACGACCGAACCGACGACCGAACCGACGACCAAGCCGTCGGCGGGACCCAAGGGCTTCACCAAGTCGTACTTCAGCACCGTCCCCGACGACCTCGACACCGGCTGGA
>JACCZT010000192.1 GCA_013695785.1 Nocardioidaceae bacterium
CACAGATCCTGGACTTCGGCACCACCCGACGGCTGTTCACCCGCACCCAACGCACCGCCCTCGCCGTCCGCGACCAAGGATGCATCTTCCCCAGCTGCGACCGACCCACGCACTGGACCGAAGCCCACCACATCACCTACGCCTCAAACGGCGGCCCCACCGACCTGGACAACGGCTGCCTACTCTGCTCCTGGCACCACCACCTCATCCACCAAGGCCACTGGTCGATCGTGATGGCCCACGACGGCGTACCCGAAACCATCCCACCACCACACATCGACCCCCACCAAACACCACAACGCCACGAACGACTGCGACAACACACCCACAGGCGCGAGTGAGGAGAGGGGGCGTCACCGGGGAGGCGCAAAGGCGACGCTTTCCGCGCTCGCGACGATCTCTACCTGGTCTCCGAGCGACCATTCAGCGACACGAGCCGCCATCGCCGCAGGTACCGGCTCGCTGCCTCCTTCACCCGCGGGCGTGTCGTAGGTTCCGTGCGCGCCATGGGCGATGACGACGCGGAGCCCCCTGCCGAGCGCCGCGCGAGCGGTCACAGCGACGCACATCTCCGACAGCACCCCGCAGACCGCGATCGCCCGTACACCTCGCTCTTCGAGAAGGGCACCGAGCACGGTTCCCTCGAAGGCGTCATCGGTGGACTTGCGAACAACGACGTCGTCGGGACCGAGGTGGGCCCAAAGCTGCCACCCTGCAGACCCTGGGGCATCCACTGCCGACGTAGGGCCGTCATTCTGAAGATGAACGACCAGCGCTTCGGCACGACGCGCGGCGTGCACCAAGGTGTGGACCGATCGGCGAACACCCCCAGCGTCAGGAATCGCCTGATCGCCCTCGATGAACCCACATTGCATATCGATGATGACCAATGCGTTGACGGGAGCATCCATCTCAAGCGTACAGAACCGGTCGCGGCGGAACCCGCACCTCGGCACGCGCGCCGGACCTCAGCGCCTCGACGCCTGCGGCCGCGATCACGTTGGCGACATGGCCGTCCCATGCGCTTGGGCTGCGGACCTGCCCGGTGAGCGACGCGCCGACCCAGTCGCCGAGCTCAAGGCGGTACGCGTCGACGAACCGGGCGACGAAGTGGTCCGAGATCGCGACGCTGTCCGCACCGGCCCGACGGGTGGAGATGCTCTGCGGAGCCGACAGCGACGCCGTGCCGGCTGTCCCAACCACCTCGCAGCGGACGTCGTACCCGTAGGCGGCGTTGACGAACACCTCGACGCTGACCAGCGTGCCGGAGACCATGTCGATGGTCGCGAGCTGCGGGTCGGCGAAGCCGTTCGTGATCGGCGACCGCACCGTGATCCCGGCCACCTCGTCATCGAGCAGCCACCGCACCATGTCGAGCTCGTGGATCATCGAGCCGGTGATCAGGTTCGCGCTGCTGGTACTGGTGTGCGAGCGGGCGTTGCGGTGCACGCAGTGCACGATCCGCGGCAGACCGATCTCGCCGCCTAGCGCGGCGTCACGCAGTGCGATGAAACCGGGGTCGTACCGCCGCATGAACCCCACCTGCACGAGCTGACGACCAGACGCGACCTCGGCCTCGACGACCGCCGATGACTCCTCGGCTGTGAGCGCAAGGGGCTTCTCGCACAGGGTCGGCTTGCCGGCGCCGATACACGCATGAGAAAGCTCGGCGTGGGTGAAGTCAGGTGTGCAGATGATCACCGCATCGACCTCGTCGGAGTCGATGAGGCTCTGCGCGGACGGGGCGACGGACGCACCGGCGGCGACCGCGACCGACCTGCCCTGCGCAGGGTCGGCGTCGAAGATCTCAGAGACCCGCGCGGCGGGCACGCTCTGGGTGAGGTTGCGGACATGCTCGGCGCCCATCGCGCCGACGCCAATGACCCCCACTCGCAGGCTCACAGGCTCACCCACTTCCGCTCGGCGATCGACTCCAGCATCGCATCGAGCGTGCGCGCCGCCACCACCGCGTCGTGGATCGTCGCACCCCGGCTCGTTCCGTCTGCGATGGAAAGCACAAGCCGGTGTGCCTCGATCACCTTGAGGTCGTCATAACTCATCGCGATCCCTGCGCCAGGCTGGAACGAGGCCGTCTCGCCGCCACCTGGACCGACGAACACCGTGGAGTACGACGCGTTCTGGTAGTCCTGGTCCAGGCACACCTCGAGCTGACCCATCCGGCGGAAGTCCCAGGCGAACGCCCCGGTCGTACCGTGGACCTCGATTCCGTATGTGCACTGCTCGCCGACCGCGACCCGGCTGGCCTCGAGCACGCCGCGGGCGCCGCTCCCGAACCGCAGCAGCGCGGCGACCCAGTCCTCGTTCTCCACCTGCAACAGAGGACCCGCGCCGCCGCGCGAGAAGTGCGATGCCGCGCCGAGAGCCTGCGGACGCTGCGCGATGAAGCACGCGTCGTCGGCGACGAGGTCGGTGATGTCACCGGCAACGTGCCGCGCGAGATCGGCCGCATGGCTGACCAGGTCACCGAGGACCCCGCTGCCGGCAAGCTCATTGCGGAACCGCCAGGAGAGCGCCCCTTGCGGATGTGCTGAGTAGTCGGCCAGGAAGCGGACCAGCACGTTGGTCACCGCACCGACACGTCCGGTGTCGACAAGCGACTTGGCAAGCTCGGCCGCCGGTGCGTTGCGATAGTTGAACCCGACGGCAGTCTGAACACCCGCTGCGTCAGCCGCGTGGGCGATCTCCCACGTCTCAGCTGAGCTGCGCCCCGCCGGCTTCTCGACCCACAGGTGCTTGCCCGCCCGTGCTGCCGCTACCGCGACGTCTCGGTGGATGTAGTTGGGTCCGGTGACGCACACGAGATCGACGTCGTCCCGGACGACGAGATCGCGCCAGTCGCTCATCAGGTGCTCCACCCCGTACGCGTCTACCGCACGGGACAAGCGGTCGTCATCGGCGGTGTCGGCGACAGCGACTAAACGGGGCCGCAGAGGGGCGGCTGGGTAGTGATGTGGCAGGCGGCTGAACGCGCGGGCATGGACCTGCCCCATCCACCCGAAACCGACGATCCCGACCCGGAGGTCAGGAACGCTCATCCCCGCGTCTCTGCCTTCATGTCCCGAATCAGCTCCGAGTCAGCGCCAAGGCTGCTTTCGAGCTCCTTGCTCAGCGCGTCGAGCTCGGTGCCGCCGGCCATCATCGCGGTGAGCTTGTCCAAGGTGATCTCGCTCTTGGGGAAGTCACCCATGCTCTTGCCACGGCGCAACAACATGAACCTGTCCCCCACCGGCCACGCGTGGTGCGGGTTGTGGGTGATGAACACCACCGCCAGCCCACGTTCGCGTGCCTTGGCGATGTACTTCAGGACGACGCCGGACTGCTTGACACCGAGCGCGGCCGTCGGTTCGTCGAGGATCAGCACCCGCGCGCCGAAGTAGACGGCTCGAGCGATGGCGACGCACTGACGCTCACCACCAGACAGGGTACCGATCGGCTGGTCCACGTCACGCAGGTCGATGCCCATCGCGGCCAGCTCGTCCTTGGCCGTTGTCTTCATCGTGCTCACGTCGAGCCTGCGTAACGGCCCGAACCCCTTCGTCGGCTCCGAGCCGAGGAAGAAGTTGCGCCACACCGGCATCAACGGCACGACGGCCAGATCCTGGTACACCGTCGCGATACCGAGGTCCAGCGCGACCCTCGGACTGGACAGGTGGCGCGAGATACCGTCGATCTTGAGCTCACCGTCGGTGTGCTCGTGAGCGCCGGCGAGGATCTTGATGAAGGTCGACTTGCCGGCGCCGTTGTCCCCCAGCACACACGTCACCTCACCGGCGCGTACCGACGTCGTCACGTCGGACAATGCGATGACGTTTCCGTAGCGCTTGCCGATGTTCTCGACCTCGATGATGGGTGTCCCCGGCGGGGGCGGCGTGTCGGTCGAGGTCGGCTCGTCCGCCACCGTGTCGGTCCGCTTCTCCTCCGCCTCTACGGCCTGCTTCTCGTGTGCCGTCATCTCGATGTCTCCGCTCGCTTGCGCACCCATTCGTTGAGCAGCACCGCCCCCAGGAGCATGACCCCCAAGAACGCCTTCAGCCAGTTGTTGTCCCAACCTGCGTAGACGATGCCTTGGTTGGTCATGCCGTAGATCAGCGCGCCGAGTGCTGCGCCGATCGCCGAACCGTACCCGCCGGTCAGCAGACACCCGCCGACGACCGCACAGATGATGTAGATGAACTCCTGACCGACGCCGGTGTTGCTCTGGACGGTCGAGGTCGTGAACAGCAGGCACATACCCGCCAGCCAGCCGGCGAACGCGGTCGTCATGAAAAGCCCGACCTTGGTCCGAAAGACCGGCACACCGACCTGGCGCGAGGCGGTCTGCGCACCGCCGACGGCAAAGATCCAGTTACCGACCTTGGTCCGCAGCAGCACCCAGGTGGCAACGGCGGTGACGCCGATCCACCAGAACACCGAGGCGTAGACGTTGCCACCAGCGACGTTCAGCGCCGAGCCGAAGAGCGCCTTGGGCTGGTCGTAGAACGGCACGTCCGACATGCCCTGGATGGCGACCTGGCCGATCAGCACCTTGACCACAGCGAGGTCGATGCCTTGCAGCACGAAGAACGTCCCCAGAGTCACGATGAAGCTCGGCAACCCGGTTCGCATCACCAGGACCCCGTTGAGCGCACCGATCACCAGGGCAAGCACCAGCGCCACCGCCATCGCCGCCCAGACGTTGAGCCCGTACTCGGTGGTCATGACCCCGACGGCCAGACCGGTGAACCCAGTCATCGCGCCGGCGGAGAGGTCGAACTCGCCACCGATCATCAGCAGCGCGACTCCCACCGCCATGATGCCGATCGTCGAGGCCGAGCGGAGCCAGGTGCTCGCGCCGCTGGGAGTGACGAACACGTCGGTGATCACCGCGAAGAACACGAACACCGTGATCGCGGCGATCAGCGCTCCCACCTCTGGGCGCTTGAGGATCCGCCCAAAGGTCGACGTGCTGGAGACCCGCTCGTCTGCCTGCTCGTCTGCCTGCTCGTCTGGCGCTGTTGCTGTGGTCATTGCGGTCCTTCCAGACACCGGAGGGGGCGCGCAAGGACGCGCCCCGCACGATCAGCGCGTACCTTGCTCCGCGAACTCCAACACCGTGTCGGCATTCTCTTCGGTGATGAACGCCGGGCCGGAGTAGATCGGCTCACCTCCACCGAGGTCGTTGCCGTTGATGTCCTTGAGGTAGAGCGCCGAGACGCCCTCGAACCCCTGGACGTAAGGCTGCTGGTCGACAGCGAACAGGATACTTCCGTCCTGGATGCCCTTGATGACGTCCTCGGAGAGGTCGAAGGTCGCGACCTCTGCACTGCTCCCGGACTCCTCGACCGCACTCACGGCGTCGATGCCGTACTGGCCGCCCAGGGTGAGCACACCGTCGATGGACTCCTCGGACTGCAGCTTGGAGGTGATCGTCGAGGTGACGGCGTTGTCGTCGGTGCCGTCGACCTGCAGGTTCGTCATGGTGCCACCCATCGCCTCGGCTGCGGCCTTGCAACGGTCCTCCAGGCCGACGTTTCCGGCCTCCTGGATCACGCAGATCACGTTCTGCAGGCCAGCAGCCTTGAGCTCCTCACCGGCCGCCTGGCCGGCTATGGTCTCGCTCTGACCGACGTGGGTGATCGCGCCGAAGGCCTCCCAGTCGTCGATACCGGAGTTGATGGTGACCACCGGGATGCCGGCGTCCACGGCTGCGCGGACGCTGGACTCGACGCCGTCGGGGTTCGCCATCGAGACGACGATGCCGTTGACGTCGTCCGCAACGGCGCCGTCGATCAGCTGCGACTGCTTGGCCGGATCGGCGTCAGAGCTGTACTCGACGGTCACGCCGTAGTCGCTGCCGGCCCGCTCGGCGCCGGACTTGACCCGGTCCCAGAAGGCGTCGCCAGGAGCGCCGTGCGTGATGACGGCGTATGTGAGGTCCAGATCGTCGCTGGACGACGGTCCCTCGTCCTGGCCGGTGCCGCTGCATGCGCTCAGAAGCAGGGCCGCGGCTGCCGCGGCGCCGGCGAACTTGAATGTCTTCATCTGTGACGTTCTCCTGTGTGGTCTTGGCCGAGCCAACAGTGTGATCCCGATTACGCCTCGCTGTCAATACTTTGTCAGGACATATTGACGTAGAAACATTGTCGGAACTTACTATGTGTACCGACGGCTCGGAAAGGGTGACACATGGGATCCCCCCCTGACATCTCCCTAGATCGCTCCAGCCCGGTACCGCTGTACTTCCAGGTGGCAGCCCAGCTCGAGCACGCGATCATCGACGGCGCGCTGGCTCCGGGCGCCAGGATCAACAACGAGATCGCGATGGCCGCCGAGCTCGGACTGTCCCGACCGACCATGCGCCAGGCCATCCAGGTCCTCGTCGACAAAGGCATGCTCGTACGCAAGCGCGGCGTGGGCACGCAGGTCGTGCACGGCAAGATCCGTCGTTCCGTCGAGCTGACGAGCCTCTTCGACGACCTGAGCGCCGCGGGAAAGCGGCCCCGGACCGAGGTTCTCGCGCTCGACCTGATCGCCGCGACGGACGAGATCAGCTCGGAGCTCCAGATCGCCGCCGGTGCCAGGGTGTGGTCCCTGGAGCGACTGCGCTACGTGGGCGACGAGCCGCTCGCCCACATGCACAACGTCCTCCCAGCGGAGGTCCTGGATCTGTCGAGCGTCGACCTCGCGCAGGTCGGTCTGTACGCGGCGCTGCGCCAAGCCGGCGTCTTGATGCGGGTCGCTCGACAGCGGATCGGAGCCAAGCGTGCGGAGACGCGCGAGGCCCGACTCCTGCACGAGCGCCGCAACGCGCCGCTGCTGACCATGCAGCGGACCGCCTATGACGACGCCGGTCACGCGGTCGAGTACGGCGCCCACGCATACCGGCCAGATCTCTACGCCTTCGAGCTCACCCTCGTGGACCGCTGACGGACCTGGGCCGAAGCCCGGCGGATCAGTTATGACCTATTGTCCTGACAAAGTCTTGACGCTGATGGACGTGACACCTAAGGTGCTGGCATGTCCAGCGCCAATGCCCCGCCGGAGGTCCTGGCGTTCGGGCGCAGCGGTGTGGACATCTACCCGCTGCAGATCGGGGTGGGGCTGGAGGACATCGAGACGTTCGGCAAGTTCCTCGGCGGCAGCACCGCTAACGTCGCTGTCGCCGCCGCCCGCCTCGGGCGTCGTACGGCGATCATCACCGGTGTGGGCAACGATCCGTTCGGACGCTATGTGCGCCGGGCGCTGCGCGACCTGCACGTCGACGACCGCCATGTCGTGGTCAGCGACGCTTACGCCACGCCTGTCACCTTCTGTGAGATCTTCCCGCCCGACGACTTCCCGCTCTGGTTCTATCGCAAACCCACCGCACCGGACCTGCAGGTCACCCCGGCCGACATCGACTTCGACGCTGTGCGGGGGTGTGACCTGCTGTGGCTCTCGGTCACCGGCTTGAGCGAGGAACCCAGCCGCGAGTCTCATCATCAGGTGCTCGCAGCGCGGGAGAGGTCCCCGTTCACCGTTCTCGACCTGGACTACCGCCCGATGTTCTGGGAGTCACCGTCGCACGCTACCGAGGAGGTGCAGAAGGTCCTGCCGCTCGTCACGGTCGCCGTCGGTAACACAGCGGAATGCAAGGTGGCGGTCGGCGAGACCGAGCCCGAGCGGGCCGCCGACGCGCTGCTGGCGGCGGGGGTCGAGCTCGCAATCGTCAAACAGGGCCCCCGAGGGGTGCTGGCCAAGACCCGCACCGAACGTGTCGTCTCGTTGCCGATGGTCATCGAACCGGTCAACGGCCTCGGTGCCGGTGACAGCTTCGGCGGTTCACTCGCCCACGGCCTGCTCGCCGGGTGGCCGCTGGAGCGCGTATTGCGCAACGCCAATGCCGCCGGCGCCATCGTCGCCTCCCGACTGGAGTGCTCGACGGCAATGCCTACCCAGGACGAGATCGACGAGCTGCTGGCCAGCCGGACAGCCGGGGGGCGGCCATGACCCTCGCGCCCGACTTCGCCAAGAGCATCGCGGACATCACCGAGATCCGGGCGGCCGACCCCCAGCGGGTCAAGGCGTTGCTCGCTGCTCGCAAGCGCCGCAAGCTGCTCGGACCGGACGGGCGCCTGATGATCGTGGCGTGCGACCACCCGGCCCGTGGTGCGCTGAGCGTGCGCGGGCGAGCCGGCGCGATGAACAGCCGCACCGAGCTCCTGGACCGTCTCGTCACCGCGCTGTCACGCCCGGGCGTTGACGGGTTGCTGGCCACCGCGGACATCGCCGAGGACCTGCTGCTGCTGGGGGCTCTGGAGGACAAGGTGGTGTTCTCCTCGATGAACAGGGGCGGTCTGTCAGGTTCGGCGTTCGAGCTCGACGACCGGATGACCGGGTACGACGTCCAAGGCACCGTCGACGCCGGTTTCGAGGGTGCCAAGATGCTCACCCGCATCGACTTCGACGACCCGTCGACGGTCGCGACCCTGGAGCGATGCGCCCAGGCGGTCATCGGTCTCAACCGAGCCGGGCTGGTCGCGATGATCGAGCCCTTCATCGCCGGACGCGTCGACGGCAAGGTCACCAACGATTTGCGTCCCGACGCGGTGATCACCTCCGTCCACATCGCCCAGGGCCTCGGGGCCAGCAGTGCGTACACCTGGCTCAAGCTGCCGGTCGTCGCCGACATGGAACGGGTCATGGACGCCACGACGCTCCCCACCCTGATCCTGGGTGGAGACCCGTCCGGTACACCGCAGGAGACGTACGCCCAGTGGCAACACGCGCTCGGGCTGCCGTCGGTGCGGGGTCTCGTGGTGGGACGCGCGCTCCTGTATCCCGCCGACGACGACGTCGCCGGCGCCGTTGACACCGCCGTCTCGCTGATCCGCTGAGGAGGACATGACATGACCGGACGCGACAGTTCGCACTACCTGCCCGCCGGGTCCGCCGGTGCTGGCGCCTATGACCTCGTGGTGACACCTGAGTCCGCCGGTTGGGACTACTCCAGCCTGCGCACGCTGCGGCTCCAGCCCGGCTGCGAGGCCGTCGTCGACACCGCCGCCGACGAGACCTTCGTCGTGCCGTTGCAGGGCTCGGCGATCGTGGCCGTCGGCGCCGAGTCGTTCGAGCTCGAGGGTCGCTCCGACGTCTTCGCCGGGGCCACCGACCTCGCGTACGTCCCGATCGGAACCACCATGACGATCAGCTCGGCCACCGGCGGACGCTTTGCCTTGGCCGGTGCCAGGACCGACCGCGTCCTGCCGTTCCGCTACGGCCCGAAGGCCGCGGTGCCCGTCGAGCTGCGCGGCGCCGGCCAGTGCAGTCGCCAGATTCGTAACTTCGGCACGATCGAGGCGTTCGAGACGGCCGCGATCATCGCCTGCGAGGTCATCACACCCGGGGGCAACTGGTCCAGCTACCCCGCCCACAAGCACGACGAGACAACCCCGACCGAGTCCTGCTTGGAGGAGATCTACTACTTCGAGATCTCCGCCGGGCCTGGCGGCCAGCCCGGCTTCGGCTACCACCGCACCACCTCATCGCCGGGCGGCGAGATCGACGTGCTGGAAGAGGTCCGCGACAAGGACGCGGTACTCGTGCCGTACGGCTGGCACGGCCCGTGCACCGCTGCCCCAGGATTCGACATGTACTACCTCAACGTCATGGCGGGACCAGGACCCGAGCGCGCCTGGCTGATCTCTGACCACCCGGACCAGGCATGGGTACGCGACACCTGGACCGACCAGCCGATCGACCCCAGACTGACAACGGCGCCGACGGAAGGCCGATAGTGATGCAGACGATCCGGCTCACCGTCGCGCAGGCGATGGTGGCGTTCCTCGCGGCGCAGTTCTCCGAGCGCGACGGGGTCGAGCAGCGGCTCTTCGCCGGTTGCTTCGGCATCTTCGGCCACGGCAACGTCGCGGGTTTCGGACAAGCGCTGCTGCAGGCTGAGCTCGAGCGGCCAGACGCGCTGCCGTACGTGCTCGGCCGCAACGAGCAGGCGATGGTGCACAGCGCCGTCGCGTACGCGCGCATGAAGGACCGCCTGCAGACGTACGCCGTCTCCACGAGCGTAGGACCCGGGGCCACCAACATGGTGACCGGCGCGGCCCTGGCGACGATCAACCGGCTCCCGGTGCTGCTGCTCCCGGCTGACACCTTCGCCGACCGCACCGCGTCGCCGCTGCTGCAGGAGCTCGAGCTCGCCGGCGCCGGCGACATCACGGTCAACTACTGCTTCCGCCCGGTCTCGGCCTACTTCGACAGGATCTGGCGCCCCGAGCAGATGCCCCCGGCCATGGTCGCCGCGATGCGGGTGCTGACCGACCCGGCCACGACCGGTGCGGTGACGATCTGCCTGCCCCAAGATGTCCAGGCGCAGGCGACCGACTGGCCGACGGCCTTGTTCGAAAAGCGTGTCTGGCACGTCGCCCGTCCCGTTCCCGAAGCGGTGGCGCTCGAGCAGGCGGCGGCGATCATCGGTTCTGCCGAACGCCCGGTCGTCATCGCCGGCGGCGGCGTCGTCTACTCCGGCGCGCAGGACGCCCTTGCGCGCTTCTGCTCAGCCACCCACATCCCGGTGGGTCAGACCCAGGCGGGGAAGGGCTCGCTGACCTACGACCACCCGCAGTGCCTCGGAGCGATCGGCTCGACCGGCACCACCGCCGCCAACGCGATCGCTCGGGACGCCGACGTCGTGATCGGCATCGGAACCCGCTACACCGACTTCACCACCGCCAGCCGCACCGCATTCGCGTACGAGCAGGTGCGCTTCGTCAACATCAACGTCGCCTCCCTCGACGCGGTGAAGCAGTCGGGCACCAGCGTCGTCGCCGACGCGCGCGCGAGCCTGGACGCGCTCGCCGCGCTTCTCGACGGCTACCGCGTCCGCGAGGAGTACACCAGCGAGGTCGCATCCCTGCGGGCCACCTGGGATGCGACCGTCGATCGGGCGTACCACCCGGACGCCGACGCGGGTGGACTGCTCACCCAGAGTGAGGTCATCGGGATGGTCAACGAGCTCTCGGACCCGCGCGACGTGGTCGTCTGCGCCGCCGGCTCGATGCCAGGCGACCTGCACAAGCTGTGGCGAACCCGCGACGCCAAGGGCTACCACGTGGAGTACGGCTACTCGTGCATGGGATACGAGATCGCTGGCGGGCTCGGCGTGAAGATGGCGTGCCCGGACCGCGACGTCTTCGTGATGGTCGGTGACGGGTCGTACCTCATGATGGCGACCGAGCTGGTCACCGCGGTCCAGGAGGGGCTCAAACTCATTGTCATCTTGGTCCAGAACCACGGGTTCGCCTCGATCGGTGCGCTCTCGCAAGAGCTCGGGTCGCAGCGGTTCGGGACGAGGTACCGCTTCCGTTCGGCAGAGTCCGGCCGGCTCGACGGTGACCGCTTGCCGGTCGACCTGGCCGCCAACGCCGCGAGCCTCGGTGTCGATGTCATCTCGGTGACCAACGCCGAGGGGCTCGCCGACGCGATCGGTACCGCCAAGGCCGCGACCGCCACCACGCTCATCCACGTCGAGACCGACCCGCTTGTCGGCTCGCCGGCCCCCGGGTCGTGGTGGGACGTGCCGGTGAGCGAGGTCTCGACGCTGCAGTCGACACAGGACGCCCGCCGGACCTACGACGCCCACAAGGCCACCCAGCGGATCCACGTCACGCCACCGGAGCCGTACCCTCTCAGCTCAGATCAGGAGCCCACCCCGTGAGCGCACGACAATCGCGAATCCGCATCGGATCGGCCCCAGACTCCTGGGGGGTGTGGTTCGCGGACGACCCGAGCCAGGCTCCGGCAAGCAGGTTCCTCGACGAGGTTGCGACCGCCGGCTACGAGTGGATCGAGATCGGCCCCTACGGCTACCTGCCCACCGACGCGGGCGAGCTGAGCGACGAGCTGGAGAAGCGTGGGCTCAAGGTCTCGGCCGGCACCGTCTTCTCCGCCTTGCACCGCCCGGGCTCCTGGGACGACGTCTGGCGACAGGTCACGTACGTCGCGGACCTGACGCGGGCCATGGGAGGCCAGCACATCGTCGTCATCCCGGACCTGTACCGCGACCACAAGACCGGCGCCGATATCGAGAGCCGTCATCTCGGCGACGAGCAGTGGGACCGTCTCGCCACCGGTACCGACGAGCTGGGGCGCCGGATCATGGATGAGTACGGTCTCAAGGTGCAGTTCCACTCCCACGCCGACAGCCATGTCGGCTACCAGGAGGACATCGAACGCTTCCTCGCCGCGACCAACCCCGACCACGTCAACCTGTGCCTCGACACCGGCCACGTCGCCTACTACGGAGGCGACAACCTGGACCTCGTCCGCAGGTTCGGTGAGCGGATCGGATACCTGCACCTCAAGCAGGTCGATCCCGGCATCGTCGCAAGGGTCGAGGCCGAGGACCTGACGTTCCCCCAGGCCGTCCGCCTCGGCGTCATGGTCGAACCACCACACGGCGTCCCGGACCTGGCGCCCCTGCTCGCCGCCGTCGAGGACCTCGGCACCGACATCTTCGCGATCGTCGAGCAGGACATGTACCCCTGTCCCCCCGACAAGCCACTGCCGATCGCGCGACGCACCCACACGTACCTCTCCACCTGCGGCGGCGCCGCAGTGGAGATCGGCACTCCCAAGATTCCGACGAACACCTCACTGTGACGAGAAGAGCTCACCATGGCTAAGACCATTGACCACTGGATCGACGGGGCCGCGTTCGCCGGAACGAGCGGCAACCTCGTCGATGTCACCGACCCCGCCACCGGCGAGGTCACCGCGCAGCTCGCGCTCGCCTCGCCCGCAGAGGTCGACATGGCTGTGGGGGCAGCGACGGCGGCCTTCGGCCGGTGGCGGGACACCTCGCTCACCAAGCGCACCCAGGTCATGTTCGCCTTCCGCGAGCTGCTGAACGACCGCAAGGACGAGCTTGCGGCGATCATCACCTCCGAGCACGGCAAGGTCCTGTCCGATGCCCTCGGCGAGGTCTCCCGGGGCCAGGAGGTGGTCGAGTTCGCGTGTGGGATGCCGCACCTGCTCAAGGGCGCCTTCACCGAGAACGCCTCGACCGGCATCGACGTGCACTCGGTGCGTCAGCCGCTCGGACCCGTCGCCGTCATCAGCCCGTTCAACTTCCCGGCGATGGTGCCGATGTGGTTCTTCCCGATCGCGATCGCCGCCGGCAACACGGTAGTCCTCAAGCCGAGCGAGAAGGTGCCCTCTGCCGCGCTGTGGATGGCAGAACTCTGGAAGGAAGCCGGCCTACCCGACGGTGTCTTCAACGTCCTCAACGGAGACAAGGTCGCCGTCGACGGCCTGCTGACCCATCCCGACATCGCCTCGGTCTCGTTCGTCGGATCGACACCGATCGCCCGCTACGTCTACGAGACCGGCACTACCCACGGTAAACGCGTGCAAGCGCTCGGTGGAGCCAAGAATCACATGCTGGTGCTGCCCGACGCCGACCTTGACCTCGCCGCGGACCAGGCAATCAACGCCGGCTTCGGATCGGCGGGCGAACGCTGCATGGCGATCTCGGCTGTTGTCGCCGTCGGCGACATCGCCGACGACCTGGTGACCAAGATCGCCGAACGCGCGGACAAGCTGCGCACAGGTGATGGACGGCGCGGCTGCGACATGGGTCCGCTCGTCACCGCGCAGTCGCGCGACCGGGTGACGGGATACATCGATGCCGGTGAGTCCGCGGGCGCCAAGCTGGTCGTCGACGGACGTTCGGTCACCCCGGACGCGGACGGGTCGGGCTTCTTCGTCGGACCGACCCTCTTCGACAACGTCACGGTGCAGATGTCGATCTACACCGATGAGATCTTCGGGCCTGTGTTGTCAGTCTTGCGGGTGGACACCTACGAGGAGGGAGTCGAGATCATCAACTCCAACCCCTATGGCAACGGCACCGCGATCTTCACCAACGACGGCGGCGCCGCGCGCAGGTTCGGCAACGAGGTGCAGGTCGGGATGATCGGGATCAACGTGCCTGTCCCGGTCCCGATGGCCTACTTCTCCTTCGGCGGTTGGAAGTCTTCCCTCTTCGGCGACGCCCATGCCCACGGCACCGAAGGCGTCAAGTTCTTCACCCATGGCAAGGTCGTCACCTCCCGGTGGCTCGATCCGAGCCACGGCGGCATCAACCTGGGTTTCCCGCAGAACCAGTGACAACCCCCATCGTCAGGAGCGCATCCCGCTGAACATCGACGGCGCTCCCGGTTGTCTGCTGCGCGTACGCCGCCGGGCCGATCCGCTGCTGCGTCGCGGTCGGCGACGCAACGTGCGCGACATGTCGGCGGCTCCGATCATGCCGGCGTCGTTGCCCAGGTGAGCGCGCACGATCCGCGCCTCGGGTCGGAACCCGCGCCCGCTGAGCGTTCGGCGAAAAGCGTTCCGGGCGGGTTCGAGGAGCAGCTCGTCGGCGTCCGAGACGCCGCCGCCGATCACGAAGAGGCCGGGGTCGAACGCCGCCGCAAGGCCGGCGATGCCCACCCCGAGCCAGCGACCGACGTCGGACAGCAGCGCGATGGCCTCGTCGTCGCCGTCGCGCGCCAGCTGTGTCACCACGGCACCGTCGAGCACGTCGTCGTTGTCCGCGGCGACCTTCGCGAGTCGCTGGCCGAACGGCGTGGAGGCCGCCACGGCTGCCACTGACTCGCGGATCAGCACGTTTCCGCTCGCGTACTGCTCCCAGCACCCGAAGTTGCCGCACTCGCAGGCGTAACCGTCCTGGACGACCTGCATGTGGCCGAACTCGCCGGCGAGGCCGTACCGACCACGGTGCAGCTGGCCGTCCAGGACCAAGGCGCCGCCGATGCCGGTGCCGAGGGTGATGCAGATCAAGTCCTCCTCGTTCTGCGCAGCGCCGAACCTCCACTCCGCCCAGGCGGCGGCGTTGGCATCGTTGTCGACGAGCACCGACAGCCCGGTACGGCGGCGCACGGCATCGCGGAGGGGTTCGTGCCTCCAGGCGAGGTGCGGCGAGAACAGCACGGTCGAGCGGGTCGAGTCGACGAATCCAGCAGCGCCGATCCCGACCGATGTCACCTGGTGCTGGGTACGAAGCTCAGAGACGATGTCGGCGATCGTGTCGAGCACCGCCGCGGGGCTCGTCGTCGGAGTCGCCCGCCGGATGCGCTGGACGACGTGGCCGTCGAGGTCGACAACGCCCGCCTTGACCTTCGTACCGCCGATGTCGACGCCGATCGCGAGACGCTCAGCCATGCGGGGTCACCGCTCCGCGTACTGGTCGGCGGGCGAGGTCGGCCGCTCCGATCATCCCCGCCTCGTTGCCGAGGGTGGCCAGTCGCAGCTCGGCGACCGGTCGGTTGGTACCGGCAGGCAAGGTCCGCAGGAATCCTTCGCGTGCGGGCTGCAGGAGCAGGTCGCCGGCCGCGGCCACGCCGCCGCCGATCGCGACGACGACCGGGTCCAAGATCGCCACCAGGGAAGCGATGCCCTCCCCGACCCAGCGGCCGACGTCAGCCAGGAGGTCCAGCGACATCGGATCTCCGTCCTGGGCGTGCGCGGTGATCATCTGCCCCGTCAAGCCGTCGGGGTCGTCGGCGAAGAGCGCCGCCAGCGACGCGGACTCGGCGAGCCCTGCCTTGATCCGGTCCTCGGCCTCGCGGACCAGGGCCCGTCCGCTCCCGTACTGCTCCCAGCAGCCGTACTGTCCACAGCCACACTTGATCCCCGCGGGAACCACCCGCATGTGACCGATCTCGGCGGCGACCCCGTGGCTGCCACGGTAGAGCTCGGAGTCCACGATGATGCCACCGCCGATGCCGGTGCCAACGGTCACCAGCACCAGGTCGTCCACGTCCTCGCCGGCCCCGAACCTGAACTCCCCCCACGCCGCCGCGTTGGCATCGTTCTCCACCACGACCGGAAGGTCGAGCAGGGCCTGCACCCGCTCCCCGAGCGGCTCGTCCACCCAGGAGATGTTGGGGGCGAACAACACGGTCGACCGCTTCTTGTCCACGAACCCGGCCGCCCCGATGCCGATCGCCTGGACGTCGTGCTGTTGACGAAGCCCCCGGACCAGCTCCGCGACCGAGTCCGCGATCAACGACGGATCGGTCGCCGGCGTCTCATGCTTCTGGTGGGCGATGATCTTGCCGGCCTCGTCGACGACCCCGGCGGCGATCTTGGTGCCCCCGATGTCCACACCGATGGTCAGTCCCATGACTCGTCCTCCGATAGCTCGATCTTCTTGACCCCCGGACGTCGTGTCGACCTGCTGCACCCAGACGTTGGTCGCGGCCTCAGCTCCCTTGCTCGGCCCGCTTCTTCAGACCCTTGAGTGCGGTGTCGATGATGACCTTCTCCGCCTTGCGCTTGAGCATGCCCAGCAGCGGGATGGACACGTCCACCGCGAGGCGGTACGTCACCCGGGTGTGCGCGCCGCCCTGTTCCCCGAGGACGTAGGCGCCATCCATCGCGCGCAGCATCTTGCCCGGCTCGGACAACGACCACGTCACCTCGTCGTCGTCGTGCCACTCATAGCTCAGGGTGTACTCATCGCGAATCGGTGGGGCGTCGAGCACGAAGCGCACCTCTTCGGCGCGCCCGTCGACACCGGTCTGCAGGACCTCGGTCTCCTTCACCCCCGTCGCCCAGCTGGGGTAGGACTTGAAGTCGGCGATGATCGCCATGATCGTGCCCGGAGACGCGTCGATGACGATGTCACTTGTCGTCTGGCTGGCCATCGGGTCTCTCCTGTCTGCGCTCGAGGACGTCTGATGAGCGCCGGTCGTCGCTGACCCTACCGTCTGCCGCCGGGGTCCGGGGGAAGCCGGCAGCCGGCTCCCCCGCGCGACGGTCGCGGTCGAGGTCGATCTTGACCGCGAGGACCTGCGTGCGGAGGATCCGTGCAGGAGCGTGCCGCGCACGGGCGCTCGTCCGCCTTCGGCGTCGTGGCGGCGGAGGGTTGGCCTGGAGGAACGCGTGCACCACGGTGCCCATCGACACGGCTTCGAGCCAGATCTCAGCGGTGCCCACCAGCGCCCCGGTGAGCCGCCAGCGCTTCCCGAGCGACCCACGGTCGTGCACGCAGCACAGCTGTACGCCGGGGAACCACCGCTCCCACCGGGCCTCGTCGCACAGTCGCGCCCGCAGCACATCGGCCTGCGCCGCGACAAACACCTCGTCGATGACGTCGATGCTGGTCACGGGATCGGCGTCCACCCACTGGTCCTGACGCTCACGGGGCCTGACTGTAGCCTGCACGCAGAAACCGCACGCGTGCGTCGCAGCGACACCGGGGAGGATCTGTGCTGGCTTACGCCACTGCGCCGACGTACGACGTCCCCGTCCGCGGCAGCCTCACCGACGACGTCGTCGACGCGCTGCGCGAGCGCCCGGGCTCGGTCGCGTTCAGCCGCCAGGACGCGCGACGGTGGCGGGACGTCACCGTACGGACGTTCCACGGGGACGTGACGGGCGTCGCCAAGGGGCTGCTCGCCGCCGGCATCCAGTCCGGCGACCGCATCGCGGTGCTGTCCAAGACGCGATATGAGTGGACCCTCTTCGACTACGCGATCTGGTGGATCGGTGCGGTGACCGTGCCCGTCTACGAGACCTCCTCGGTCGAACAGATCAGCTGGGTCCTGTCGGACTCCCGCGCCGTCGCGTGCATCGTCGAGAACGACGGGCACGCAGCCAAGGTCGACGCCTCCCGTGCGGAGCTGCCCACCCTGTCGCACCTGTGGAGCATCGAGGGAAACGCCGTCAGCACCTTGACCTCGCTCGGTGCCGACGTCGAGGACGAGGCGCTGGAGAAGCGTCGGTCCGTCATCACCCCCGCCGACCTCGCCACGGTGATCTACACCTCGGGGACGACCGGCCGACCCAAGGGGTGCTGTCTGAGCCACGGCAACTTCATGTTCGAGCTCGGCGTCTGTGTCGACGCGTTGGACGACCTCTTCGACGGTGAGGACGCTTCGACGTTGTTGTTCCTGCCGCTGGCGCACGTCTTCGCGCGCATCATCGAGGTCGGCTGCGTCAGGAGCGGGGCACGGCTCGGACACACCGCCGACGTCAAGGACCTCATGGGCTCGTTCGACGCCTTCGGCCCACGGTTCATCCTGGCGGTGCCGAGGGTCTTTGAGAAGGTCTTCAACAGCGCGAGCCAGCGAGCCCACAGCAGCGGCCGCGGCAAGGTGTTCGATGCTGCGGCGGAGACCGCGATCGCCTACAGCCAGGCACAGGAGTCCGGCAAGCGGGTCAACCCGCTGCTGCGTGCCCGGCACGCGCTCTTCGACCGTCTGGTGTACGCGCGGCTGCGGGCAGCGCTCGGTGGCCACGTCAGCTATGCGCTTGCCGGTGGGGCGCCGCTCGGTGAGCGGTTGGCACACTTCTTTGCCGGCATCGGCGTACCAGTGCTGGAGGGGTACGGCCTCACTGAGACGACGGGAGCACTCACGGTCAACCTGCCGGGGCAGAGCAAGATCGGCACCGTCGGGCGGCCACTCCCAGGCACCGCGGTCCGGGTGGGCGAGGACGGCGAGCTGTTGTTCCGCGGCGGCCAGGTGTTCTCCGGCTACTGGGAGAACGACGCCGCCACCAAGGAGGTGCTCGACGACGACGGGTGGTTCCACACCGGCGACGTCGGCGAGATCGACGAGGAGGGTTTTGTGCGGGTGGCCGGCCGCAAGAAGGAGATCCTCGTCACCGCCGGCGGCAAGAACATAGCGCCGGCAGCGCTCGAGGACCGCATCCGCGCCCACCCGTTGGTCAGCCAGTGCATCGTCGTCGGCGACGGCAAGCCGTTCGTCGCGGCACTGATGACGTTGGACGCCGAGGCGTTCGATGCATGGCGGACCGATGCCGGCAAGAGCGGCGATGTGGGCCGCCTCCGGGCCGACCCCGTTCTTCTCGCCCAGATCCAGGTCGCCGTCGACGACGCGAACGCACAGGTCTCCAAGGCCGAGTCGATTCGCCGGTTCACGATCCTGGCCGAGGACTGGACAGAGGCGATGGGTCTGATCACTCCCACGCTCAAGGTCAAGCGCAACGCGGTGCTGAGGGAGTTCCACGACGACATCGAGGCGTTGTTCACCTGATGCCGCTGCGTGCCA
>JACCZT010000006.1 GCA_013695785.1 Nocardioidaceae bacterium
ACCGAGACCGAGCGGCTGGTCCAGGAGGCACTCGAACGGGCGACCACCGGGCGTACCACCATCGCCATCGCGCACCGGTTGTCGACCATCCAGGACGCCGACGTCATATTCGGCGTCGAGGACGGAAGGGTGGTCGAGCAGGGGACGCACGAGGAGCTGCTCGCCGAGGGCGGGTTGTACGCCCGGCTGTACCTCGAGCAGTTCGGCATTGCCACGGCGACCGAACCTGTCCCGCAGCCCGCCAGCGTCCCCCTCTGACGATCCGCAGGTCTTGGCCCCTCGATCCGCAGGTCTTGGCCCCTCGATCCGCAGGCGTCAGAGGGCGAGGCCGACGTACTTGGTCTCGAGGTACTCCTCGATGCCTTCTGCGCCGCCCTCGCGACCGAACCCCGACGCCTTGACGCCACCGAATGGGGCCGCGGGGTTGGACACGACCCCCTGGTTGATGCCGACCATGCCGGTCTGCAGGCCTTCGGAGACCTTGATCGCCCGGCTGAAGTCGGTCGTGTACGCGTACGCGACCAGCCCGAACTCCGTGTCGTTGGCCATCGCCAACCCCTCCTCGTCGGAGGAGAAGGTGAAGATCGGCGCGACCGGCCCGAAGACCTCCTCGGAGAACACCCGCGCACTGGTGGGCACCTCGGTCAGGACCGTCGGTGGGTAGAAGTAGCCCGCACCGCTGGGCCGCTCGCCGCCGGTCAAGACCGTCGCCCCGGCATCGACAGCGTCATCGACGAGCTCGGCGACCTTGTCACGCTGCTTTGCCTCCACCAACGGCCCGACCTCGACGTCTTCGGCCACCCCGCGCCCGCTCTTCATGCCGCCCATGCGGTCGGCGAGCTTCGCGGCAAACTCCTCAGCGACCGACTCGTGGACGATGAACCGGTTGGCCGCGGTGCACGCCTCCCCGATGTTGCGCATCTTGGCCAGCATCGCCCCGTCCACCGCCCTGTCGACGTCGGCGTCGCCGAACACCAGGAACGGCGCATTGCCGCCCAGCTCCATCGAGACCCGCAACAGACCCTCCGCGGACTGCTCCACGAGCCGGCGCCCGACCTCCGTGGAGCCCGTGAACGTCAGCTTGCGCAACCGTGGGTCACGGATCAGCGGCTCCATCACCTCGCCGGTCGAGCTCGTCGTCACGACGTTCAGCACGCCGGCGGGCAGGCCCGCCTCGGTCAAGATGTCGGTCAGCGCGAACATCGACAACGGCGTCAACGCTGCCGGCTTGATGACCATCGTGCAGCCCGCGGCCACCGCCGGACCGATCTTGCGGGTCCCCATCGCCATCGGGAAGTTCCACGGCGTGATCATCAGGCAGGGTCCGACCGGCTGCTTCATCGTCATCAGCCGGGTCGCACCGTTGGGCGCCACCGAGTACCGTCCGGAGATGCGTACGGCCTCCTCGGCGAACCAGCGGAAGAACTCCGAGGCGTACGCGATCTCGGCCTTCGACTCCTTGAGCGGCTTGCCCATCTCCAGCGTCATCAACAGCGCCAGGTCGTCGGCACGCTCGGTGATGATCTCGAACGCCCCGCGCAGGATCTCGCCGCGTTCGCGCGGCGGTGTCGCCGCCCACGACTCCTGCGCCGCGACCGCCGCGTCCAGGGCCGCCTTGCCGTCCGCGACGCTCCCGTCCGCGACGGCGCACAGCATCTGTCCCGTGGAGGGGTCCTCGACCTTCAGGGTCTTGCCCGCTGCGGCGTCGCGCCACGAACCACCGATGAACAGCTGCTTGTTGACGCCCTCGACGACGCTGGCCTCACGACCCTGCAGATCCGACACGGCTGACCTCCCTGACGATGGTGTCGACGGCCCCGCGCGAGTCGCGGCACGTCCGTTGTCGAGCATGCCATGTACGCCGTGCCGCCGCGTTGAGAGGATGTCGTCGTGAGCAACCCGTTCGAGTCACTGACCCTGGATTCCCTGCGCCGCCGCAGCAGCCTCAAGTGGCGCGAGCACCCCGCGGACGTGCTCCCGATGTGGGTCGCGGAGATGGACGTACCCACCGCCGAACCCGTGGTCGCGGCGGTACGTGCGGCGCTCGAGGGCGGGGACACCGGATACCCGGCAGGAAGGTCGTACGCCGAGGCGATGGCGGAGTTCGCCGCCGACCGGTGGGGGTGGCGGCTCGAGGTGGAGCACACCGCGCTCGTGCCCGACGTGATGATCGGGATCACCGAGGTTCTGCAGCTGGTGACGGGGCCGGGGGACGGCGTCATCGTCACCCCGCCGGTCTACCCGCCGTTCTTCGCGTTCATCGCGCACGCGGGGCGACGGGTGGTCGAGGCGCCGCTGGGTGAGGACCACCGGCTCGACCTGGATGCGATCAGTGCGGCGATGGTGGCGGCGACCGCAGGGGGCCGAGCCGCAGCACTTCTGCTGTGCAACCCGCACAACCCGACCGGGACCGTGCACACGGTGGCCGAGCTCGCGGCGGTCGCCGAGCTCTCCCGGCGCCATGACGTCACCGTCGTCGTCGACGAGATCCACGCACCACTCGTGCACCGCGACGCGACACACGTGCCGTACCTGTCCGTGCCGGGCAGCGACAACGCGTACGCGGTGATGTCGGCCTCGAAGGGGTGGAACCTCGCGGGCCTCAAAGCGGCCGTCGCCGTCGCAGGAGCCGAGGCAGCGGCCACCTTGGAGACGATGCCCGAGATCGTCTGGCACGGCGCGAGCCACGTCGCCGTCATCGCGCATGCAGCGGCGCTGCGCGAGGGTGTGCCCTGGCTCGACGACACGATTGCCGCCCTGGAGCTCAACCGCGATCTGGTCGCGGACCTCCTTGCCGCGCAGCTCCCGGCGGTCCGCTACCAGGTGCCGCGCGCGACCTACCTCGCCTGGCTCGACTGCACGGCGTTGGACCTCGGCGACGACCCTTCCGAGACGTTTCTGCAGCGCGGGCGGGTGGCGATGATCGCGGGTCCGGACTTCGGCACCGGAGGCGAGGGACACGTACGCCTCAACTTCGCGGCTTCGGCTGCGGTCATCACCGAGGGGGTACGCCGGATGGCGCGCGCCCTGGACGAGCCCGCGGCCGGCGGCTAGCCGGCAACGATCCACGGCCCGCGGGGCAGCGCGGCAGGGTCGAACGCCGCGAGCAGGTCGCGTGGTGGGCGCGCGGGCAGGCCCAGCGAGGCGGTGATCAGGTCGCGGACCTCGTCCGCGCCCACGCCGCGGGCAGCGAGGTCGGCAACGGTGACGGCGCCGTCGCGCTTGGACAGGCGTTGACCGTCGGCGTTCACCGCCAGCGGCACGTGGACGTACGTCGGCGGGCTCAACCCGAGGACCGTGGCGAGGTACGCCTGTCGCGGCGCCGAGCTCAGCAGGTCGCCGCCGCGCACGACCTGGTCGATCCCGGACGCGGCATCGTCGACGACGACGGCCAGGTTGTAGGCGGGCACGCCGTCGTTGCGGACGAGGACCAGGTCGTCGACGTCGCCGGTGACGTCGCCATGCAGAGTGTCGTGGACGGTGAGGTGGTCGACGCCGGCTCGCAGCCGCAACGCCGGCGGCCGCGACCTACGCCTGGCCGCCACCTGATCCGGGCGGAGATCGCGACAGGTGCCCGGGTATGCCCCGGGCGGCGCGTGCGGAGCGGAGGGAGCCTCGCGGATCTCACGCCGGCTGCAGAAGCACTCGTACACGAGCCCTTCGGTGTCCAGCCGGCGAACGGCCTCGGCGTAGACCTGCAGCCGCTCGGACTGGTGTACGAGCGGGCCGTCCCAGTCCAGGCCGAGGGCGGCGAGATCGGCTAGCTGGCGTTGTTCGGCGCCCGGGCGTACGCGGTCCAGGTCCTCCACGCGCAGCACGACATCGCGACCGGTGGACCGTGCGAACAGCCACGCGAGCAGTGCGGTACGCAGGTTGCCCAGGTGCAGGTCACCGGACGGGCTCGGGGCGTATCGTCCGGCGCCGCTCACGTCCTGAGCGTAGCCGCCGGGCCGTCAACGCTGATCGTGAACGAAGAGCGCGAGAAGCCCGGACCGTGTCGGTCCAAGCCTCTCGCGCAAAGTCCCCGAGGGAGAATGTGCTACTTCCCCGATGCGAAGATGCTGACGCCGCCGGGGCCGACGAGCAGTCCGACGATGATCAGGACGACGCCCCACAGGAGCTGCTTCCGGACGATCGCGACGATGCCCGCGACCACCAGGATGACGGCCAGGATCCAAAGTATTGTTGCCATGTTGATGCTCCCTCATTGTGCGGTCAGGCGCACATGGTGGTGTGCGCTCCGGTGATGAGCCTCTCAGTTCGCCGACGATTTCGCACATCGAGGCCGACCCGGGCGCGTCGTCCGGCAAGCGGGGCGCGGTCCCGTCACCGCTTGTCGAACGATCAGCGGCTCAGACCTCGAAGCACGCGACCTCTCGCAACACCGGCCCCGAACGCTCGTCATCCTGGTCGGCAGCCTCCCAGGACAGGACGAGCTCGCGACCGTCCACCCGGACGGTGGCGAGCATGTTGTCGAACCACGGTCCGCGCACCAGTGACCAGGTGAAAGGGGGTTCGGGCACCTGAGCACGGCGGGCCAGCCACCGCGTGAACGCGACCGGTCCGCGTCGAGACGTCAGCGACTGCGCCATCCGGATCACCCGCGGCAACGGGTTGCGGATCGGCGAGCAGACCGCCTGCAGGATGCGGGTGTCTCCGTACGCCCGTGGACCGCGGTCGACCTCGGCGACATAGGAGTTGTGGACGTCGCCGGACAGAAACGTCACGGTGGCGGGTGCGTCTCCTCGACGACCAGAGGCCAGGTCGGTGACGGTCGCGGCGAGCTCGCGGAAGGAGTCCTGGAAGGCTGCCCAGTGCTCGAGGTCCACCCCTTGACGGACCTTTTCGCCGAAACCTCGCGCCCGCCTGCCCCACGCACCGTCGGCGACGGCCTCGTTCCACGCCTCCGCCTCGTGTAGACCCATCGGCAACAGGTATGGCAGCGATGTCCCGATGAAGACGTGCTCCACACCGCCGCGAAGCTGTCTGTCCAACCACTGTGTCTCGACCGGGTCGAGGATCCTGCGAGCCCCCGGCTCCAGGATCCGCGCGGCACGGGAGTCCACGACGATGACCCGACAACCGTTGACGTCCCGCGCGTGGCTCCAGCGGTAGCTGTCCGGGTTGGCGTCGGCTCTCGCGGCGAGCTCGTCCACGGCGACGGTGATGTCGTCCTCGCCGCGCTCGCGGCGTTCCAGCACGAGCTGCCAGAGCTCGTCCTCGGCGCGGTCGGCCGGCGAGAGGTTGCCCAGATGCTGATAGACCCAGTACGACGCGAGGCCGCCCATGATGCGACCGTGCCACCACGACGTCGCGTTCATCTCCTCACGCCACGCAGCCG